>NZ_JAKSYF010000052.1:0-24812 GCF_022829745.1 Methylobacterium sp. E-016 | reverse complement strand
GTGCCTGCCGGTTGGCCAGCACGTCCGTGAACGCCCTCGACAACACGTGCCGGCCCGACGCCTCGTAGATCTCGACCGTCCACGTCGACCAATTGCGCGGCGCGCTGCTGAGCATCAGGTCGAGGGCGACCCGCTCCGCATGCGCGCGCATCAGCGCCCAGGTCGGCAGCCGCTTGCCCGTCATGTCGGCTACGAGAGTGTGCCCGTCCGTGCAGTGGAAGCGGTAAAGCGGTGTGGGCATTGGCCTTCTACCCCGCCTTCCACACCATCTCACTGCTACGTGCCCGGCCGTCTTCGCCATGGTTGAACCGTCGTAACGCATGCTGTTTGTTCCGGTTTCGTTCCTGACGAAGACGGACCTGCGATGCATCCCCCACCCCTCGAACCGCCTGTGGAGATCCGGCTGCTATCTCGCCGCGGCGCTCGTGATCGCGAAGCCAGCCCGTAGGTGGACACCCTCGGAGACATCGCAGGCGATCGCGTCGTGGTGGAGTGCTTGTCCTGCAGCCGGAGGGGCGTCTACGCGACAGACGGCCTTGTGGCGCGGTTCGGGCCCTCGATGCAGCAGCTCGACGCGCTCCGGCATCTGTCGGGCTCGTGCCGGCATCAGCGCCGCCCTGGGTCGCCACCAGCGCGCAAATACGAGAGCGCGTGTCAGGCCCGGTTCATCCTGCCACCATCTAAGAAACAGATCGTGCCGACGCCGATCCAGCGCGGCCTGAACGTCGAGGCCTGGACGACGTCGGGCTCGATCGAGTGGCACCTGGCGACGGTGTGGAGCTTCGAGCTCGGCCACCTCGTGCTCGATGCCGCAGCGAAGCTCTACCCGGACCAAGAGATCACCCTGCGTCAGGCCTGCCGGGTCATCGGAAAGCGCGAGAAGCCGGAGTGATGGGGGCGTTCACGTCAGCCGCTCCCACACCTCGACCGCGAGCATCACCAGGAAGCCCAAGCCGATCAGGTAGATCGGGAAGCGGTTCTTTGCGCTTTTTGCACGGAAGGGGTCGTAGCTTACTGCGCTTGCTCCGGCCCCTCGACCAGCCCGAAGAGATGCGCCAGCGCGATCAGCTCGCCGTCGGTGCATTCGTGGCCGTCGACCAACCACAACCCCAGGTCATTGCTCGGTGCCTCAACGTTCCGGCCGATCGCGCGGAGAGCTTCGGCGGCTTCGTGGAAGCGATCGTCGCTCAAGGCGTCGTCGCCCTCGCCTTCGGGTTCACCCGGCCCCGCATCTCTTTGCCGGCCTTGAAGGCAAGCGTGGTCTTGGCTGGCACCGCGACCGGCACTCCGTTCCTCGGATTACGCCCCTGCCGGGCACGCTGCTCCTTCACCGTGAACGATCCGAACCCACGGATCTCCACCCGATCGCCGGCCGCCAACGCATCCGAGATGCGGTCGAGGATGGCACTGACCACCTTCTCGCAATCCCGCTCGTAGAGATGCGGGTTCTGAGCGGCGAGGCGCAGGACGAGGCCGGAGCGGATCATCGCGCCGGAATGCAGATGCCGGCGCCGCTAGGCAAGCCTCAACGTGCCCCTCGCCGTTGACTTAGCCGTGCCTGCCAGCCGACATGCCATGTCCGGCTGTGGCGCGCCCTATGGCGAGTCGTGAGCCGGCTGGAACAAGGGATCAAGGCCGCGAGAAAGACCTAAGCCCAAAACGCCAACGGCCCCACCCCGGCAAGGGTGAGGCCGTCGAAATCGATGGGTCTGTGGAGACCGGTTACAGCTCCCCAGACATCATAGCTCCCGCCGGGAGTCAATCGGGATCATTTCCCGAGACGATGGCGCTTTGCCTTTTGCCGGGGACGGTTCACGCCGAGCCCCCTGCTTTGACGCGGCCCGAGCAGGGCTGTGACCGATGAACTACGCCTACGAGATCCGCCGACAGGCGGAGGCGGCTCCGCGCGCCGCGTTGCCGGCCGTGGCGTCCGCGATGTGGAAGGCGTTCGGGGAAGGGCATCTGTCCGAGTCCGAGGCCGAGGCACTGTCTGGGCTGATCGAGGCGCGGCAGTTGACCGAGCGTCCCACGGACTTGCACCAGCGTCCCATAGCAGCCCCCAGGAAAGCCGTCGGCTCGCGCCCGCGGACAGATGCCTCAATGCAGCGCCGTCGCCGCTGGGCGGCCTCTGGGCGGCTCCCGCCGGGCCTCGCGGCACGGTTCACGCTGGCGGAGCAGGCGGTGCTCTCGCTCGTCGCGGCTGAGACCGTCCGACGGAAGGACTGTCGCCTCGCCGTCGGACACCTCGCGGCGATCACGGGGGTCGCCGAGACAACCGTACGCAACGCGATCCGCGAGGCGAAGAAGCTCGGGCTGGTGTCGGTCGAGGAACGGCGCGTGACGGGCTTCCGCAACGATACCAACGTCGTTCGCATCGTGTCGGCCGAGTGGACGGCCTGGTTGCGGCTGACCCGGAAGGGTGTCCTCAGAATTGAGGATACCCCGCCCGCCGTGCCCGACGAGACAGGGTGCAAATCCGCGAAGCGCACGCCTACTGATGTTTCATACCCTGTGAATTCAGGGCTGCGGGACCGTCAAAAGGGCTGCCGACAAGCGGCGGGCGACCTTGCCGGCAAAGCCCGATCTGGCATTCCTGCGTTTGGTAGAGCCGGCCGAGCCATGCGGTAGCCGCAGACGGGCGTTCGGCATGGCGGACGGCATCGGTTACGCTTAAGCGAGGCGAGAATGAACAGCCCCAACATCGCGATCGAACAGCTAAACGAGATCACTCGCGCAAGCGCCAGAGACCTACCGCTTGCAGAGCGTTGTGCCTTGTACGCGGGGACCCGCGTCCTCGTTGACGATCTGCGAACACATGCCCTTTCAGAAGCGGGCGAGATCGACGGGTATCTGTCTGAAAAGCTCCGCAATGTCCGATGGCACGTCGGCGCTGTGCTCGGCTTCGACGTAGACAACGGCCACGCCGACGACCAACACCGGGTCTGGGCTTATGGCGCGCTCAGCACCGTGCGAGACATATTCGCCGAGCGGTTTTCGGAGGACGACTGAAGCGACTTGTCCTCGCCCTGTGGCACATCCGACGCGGCGGCTCCGCGTGCTTCACATTTTCCCAGTCGCCTTATCAAAGCATCGGATCGAAGGAGCTCCGAGGGGCCGATTTGCTCGTTCAACATCCTCAACCATTCGACGCAGCTCACCTCTAGCCGCATAACACGCATCCTTCGATGCGAACTCGGCAGAGCCAGTCGCAACCCCTGCCCCAATCGTCGGGATGATCCAAAGCATGACCCACATGCCCTGAACCATGACGCATGTGGGTCTCGCGCGACAAGCCAATGGTAGCATCACCTTGATCGCTAGTTGAAATAGATGTCCCGGTCTCGGTCGAAAGTGCCCGTGATATTGCCCGCTTCGGATGGCGCCCAAACCATAATTGCCGACCAGAAATCAGGGTCGAACGTATTGCTTAGGTAAAGATATCTCAATGCGCTTATCAGCTTATTTCGATCCCATGCTGTAGATCCGCCACGCGTGTCATAAATGTCTTCCAGGTCGTAAGCAGATGGTATTTTCTCTTTCTTGAGCAACTTATCATCAAGGAGTTTTGATAGCTCAGAAAGCATATCTGGCGTTACATCGAACTCGTCTTCATACCCGCGGTGCCAATGCGCGCCGCTATGCATCTGTGGAAAAACACCATCGTCCCAGGCGTACAAGTAGGCATCGGAGATCAAATGCTTCCCTGCTTCAGTCAAAGCAAATGACATAACTTGAAATCGCATGAGCATGAAAAGTTTTTGATCTGACATTAAACATCCTCCTGCCAAGCCTTAGAGCGTACCGAGTCGTTGTGGATCTCGGCAAGCAGGCTCGCAATTATTTGGAGGCAGCTCTTTCTTCCCCAGCAACCGCCTCTACCGCTGCGATCGCGTTCTCAAGCTCTGCGATCCGCTTCAGGGTGCTGTCGGCCGGCATTGTATTGTACGCGGCCGCCTGCATGATGAGTTCGCGTTGACGGGCCTTGAAGCGGTCCAGGAGGGCTTCGAGCTTGTCCATGGCGCGCTGTAGCGAGGCGTGCCTTTCTCGACAACAACGAGCCGGGGATCTTCAGTCCGAGGTTGCGGCGTGGCAGGCTGACCGAGGCGCACCGGCGGTGAGCGGTGAACAAGGCCGATCGACCGGCTGCAAGTAGGTTCGGCTTGCGCATAGCGCCAACGCATCCTATAGTCGTTTGGCTATAGGAACGCGCCATGACGGATCAGCCCGAACCGAATCGCCGCATCGTCGTCTGGGTCGCGTCTTCCCGGAAAGACATCCGCGATATGCCGCCGGAGGTTCGGCGCGAGTTTGGACAGGCGATCGACGACGCGGAGCTCGGCGGGAAACACCCGCACGCCAAGCCGCTGAAGGGCATCGAGGCGGTCGAGGTCGTGACGGACTTCGACGGGGACACCTTTCGGGCCGTCTACACGGTCAAGCTGGAGGGCTACCTGTACGTGCTCGATGCGTTCCAGAAGAAGTCGACCACGGGCCGCAAGACTGCCGTGGTGGACATCGATCGCATCAAGCGACGGCTCGCCGCCGCCAAGGAGAATCACCGGATGAGAACCGCAACTCAGGGCACTGGCTGACATCGAACCACCCGGGCCCGCGAAGCCAGAACGCCAATCTCTTCGCACGCCTGACCGCCCGTCCAAGGAACCGCCCCCGCCATGACCGAAGCCCCCGCCGCTCCCTCCCCCAACGCACGCCGCACCCGCCGCCCTATCCGCAACCCCGCCGCAAAGACTGCGCGCGCCAGCACCGCATCCGCGTCGCCTCCCGATGACGAACCGATCACCTTCGAGACCGGCAGCGGGAACGTCTTCGAGGATCTCGGCCTCCCCGACGCGACCAACGAAGCCATCAAGGCTCGCCTCGTCATGCGCCTTCGCGCCGAGATGGACCGACGCGGCCTGAACCAGACCGAGTTCGCCGCGCTGCTCGGCGTGAAGCAACCCGACGTGTCCAACCTCGTGCGCGGCCGCGTGCTCGGTTTCTCGCTGGAACGGATGCTCGATTTCACCCGCGCCCTCGGCGACGAGGTGGAGATCACGCTTCGCCCGTCCAAGGTCGAGCGTCAGGGACGGATGTCGCTCAAGGTCGCCTGACATCCAAGCGCAGGAGGACTGAAGGTGACCCTACGCCGTCTGCTCGAAGCGCCAATCGCCGATCTCACCTTCGCAGACGTGGAGGCGCTGATCCTTGAGGAGGCGGAGGAAGGGCTGCGCTTCGAGCTGAAGCGCGATCTGCAAGCGAATAGCGGGCAGGTCGATCCCTGGATGTCGGGCGGCAAGAAGCTCGGAGGCCCGGCACGCGACGGCTTGGCAAAGGAAGTCGTCGCCCTGGCAAACGCCTACGGCGGAGCTATCGTTGTCGGCGTCGATGAGACCGACGATCATCCGAAACGCGCTCGCGGATTGGCACCCACGCTGATCCCGAACGTCATCGAATGTGCAGAGCGAGTGCAGCAGGCGCTGGACAGCCTAATCGACCCGCCGCTTCCAGTCCTGGAGGTCCGTGGCATCGAGACACCCGATACGGATGGCGGTGGTGTCTTGGTGATCCGCACCGGCGCCTCGACGCGCGCGCCACATGGCTACGGCCGCCCTCCCCTGGCCTACATGCGACGCGGATCCCGCTCGGAGCCCATGACGATGCGCGACTTGCAAAGCGTGCTGTTCGAGACCCGGAGCCGGGGTGAGCGCATCACAGCTCTGCTCGAACAACGGCGAGCCGCGCTGATGCGGATGATCGGCAAGGGGGCGATCGACGCCGCGGGAGCGGATGGGCCGCGCCTGGGGGCCGCGCAGGGGGTCATCTGGTTTCGGTGCACGCTGGTCCCGGCCGAGGACTTGCAGCTTCGGGCCGATGATCTGGGCCGCTTGGGATACCTAATCCGCCCTCAGCCCCAGTCAGGCTACGCAGCCTTGGGCGCTGGGCAATTTCATTACGGCTGGCAGCCTCGCGTGGGCGGTATCGAGGCCATCGATTCCGGCAACCGTCACACCGCCCGTTGGTTCGTTGGGGATCAGGGTGTTGTCGACGCCTACGGTTTCCTAGCCCTCGACACGTACAAAGATCGTGACGACGTTTTTGATCCTGTCCTGTTCCCGCCGGTCGTGTTCGAGGTTCTCGCGATGGGCGAGCGGCTGCGGCGTGCAGCCAGGAGGCCGGAGGTCGAACTGGTCATCGAATGCGAGCTCAATATACCGGGAAAGGCCTGTGCCGTCGTGGCTGGCGGACGCATGGATCGCCTCGTCGACGTCCCTGATGGTGAGACGCGGATCGGCCCCTACCGCCTCGGTAACATCGAGGATTGGGCACGAACGTACACCGAGATCCAGCGCGGGCTCTGGGCCGCCCTCGGCCTGCATGTCGTCCAGCCTGTGGCATTCAATTTAGAGGAATGGCTCGCGGAGATCGAAGCGCAGCAAGGGGGCAGGAGGTGAGCAGCTTCGGGAAGGGTCTCGTCGAGGCCGCGCGCCAGGCGCAGGGCATCGCACGGGGTGAGGCCGACCCCGCCACGTTCCGGGTGCATGTGCCGGCCGATGTGGACGTGCGGGAGATCCGCAAGGGGCTGGATCTGACGCAGGCCGAGTTCGCTCAGCGCTTCGGCTTCCCGATCGGCACGCTCCGCGACCTGGAGCAGGGCCGGGCGCGGCCCGACAGCTCGACGCGGGCCTACCTCATGGTGATCCGCCGGGAGCCTGAGGCGGTCCGCCGCGCGCTCGAAGCAGCCTGATCTATGGCGTGGCCGCCGCCCGGTCTGATGCCGAAGATGTTGTTGAACTTCGTGGCCGAACCGCTGCGCCCCCAATCCGTCTCAATGGAAGCCTCGGCCAGAAGGAAGCGGGCCGGAATGCCGGTCTGGGACGCAGCTAGCATCGCGTACGGAGCGAACTTCTGGATGAAGTTGTTCTGATAGGACGGAAGGCCACTACCGTCCGCACCGTATTTATTTTCTGGCGCGGCAAGCTGATTGAAAGGTACCTGGTTTCCGGCCATGACGCTCCTCCAGCGCCAGGACCTTCCCTGGCTAACTACAATTCGTCGGTTTTAGGATCAGCCCATTAAGCGGGCCACTGAATACTTCGAAGAAGCCGCTCACACGGGCAGCTTCAGCTTTCGCGGCTCTCTTCCCCCACGGGGCCTCGGCAGCGGATCGGCTGTCGGCCGGGTAGGACACTGCCGTCTCTTCCGGGATCGTGCGGCCGTCGTAGGTTTGCTCGACCGTGAACCGCTCTCCGGCACCTTCGATCACAACGAAGACCTTGCCGTCTGCGCCCGTGGGGCGCGGCAGCGTCTTGGCAGTGTGGTCGAAGTAGCTGGCCGCCCGGACGACCTTGAAGGGCACGCCGATGAGATCGGGGCGTTCAGGCCCCTTCGCGCGCCAAGCATCCTCGGGGCTTTGCTCGGCCCTCTCGGCAACCAGGCTCAGTCCATCGAGCTTGCACGTTCCCGCCCGCGCCCCTCCGACCGCCAGCACCGCACCGATCAGCCCGAACACCACCGCGCGCATCGACTTGCTCCATGTGAGGTTTAGGTTATACCTCAACCCATGGAACCTGTGAAGCGAAATCGTGGCGGTCGGCCTGCAACCGGGAGAGATCCCCTTACGGCCCTACGCTTGCCCCCACCCCTTCTGGCTCAGATCGATCGGTGGCGCGGCGAGACGTCGAGGTCCGAAGCGATCCGGCAGCTGATCGAGGCGGGCATGCAGGCGCGGCCGGGCGGGCCGAAGCCGTCCGCATGATGCTGAATTGTCGGGATTTTCGCGGGCGTGCGTGGAGCCCTAACGTTTAGGCAGGTTTCGCCCGTCGGGCAAGTTCGGCTCCCCCTTGGAGCATCCGAGCAATCGTGTCCCCACGGCCCGCGCGGATTGCGCCGTGCGGATCAAGCGCCGCATGGCGACAGCGCGATAGGTTGATAGCTCGAAACGGTCGCAGCGCCGCCGAGGCGCGGGCGACCGAAAACCCTTGACGGTCGAGCCAGTCGCCTCCGATGGGCGGAAGGTCAATCCGATCCGAGCCCGACCATGGACACGTCGACGATCTCCGCCCGCCTCCACGACATCCTGCGCACCGCCTGCCGCGTGCGCCAGCCAGGCCCGGGCATTCCTGCCGACGCCGGCCTCTCGGACCTCGCCGAGGTGAAGGCCGGCCTCCGCGATCTGATCTCATCCCTCGGCGAGATCCGCCCCCCTCGCCTTCCGCCGCGCATCCACGCCACGGCATCCGCCTTCCCAAAGGGTCGGATCGCGGGGACGCGAGCGCTCGTTCAACATCGGCGCCGTACCCGAGCCACCCCCGGCAAGGACAACACGGCGGTGACGTCGCGGGCAGCCGACGGCGACAGGCATCGGCCGTCGATGATCTCGATGCTTGCCGCAGCAGAGCTGTGTTTCGGTAAGGCAGGGGTCGCGCCGAAAGACGGCCCCTCATCGCGCGATCGGTAGCGACGAACGACGACACCTCCGCACTGCGACAGGCCCGTGCAGACGTGCGGAAGAAACGATGCACTCCCGCATCTCGCTATGGTGCTAGCGCGCTTTCACGGTACCCCTCGCGCGCGCGGGCGCGTTCATTCTATCGATCGGGTCGAACCCGATTCGGCTCAAGCGACCGGCGGCTTGCCGTGCTTCGTGAGCACGTCGTTGATGGCTTCGGTCATCACGTCCTGCAGGGTCCGCTCCCCGTCGAGGGCGATGAGCTTGAGCTCTCTCCAGGCCTCGGGGCGGGCACGGACCAGGATGCCCTTGCGGCCGTCCGGCTGACGGGAGTTCTTGCCGGAAGCCGCAACGTCCGCCGGGCGTCCGGCTTCGACCGCATCGGCCCGCGCCTCTCCCGGCGCCTCGGCCGGTTTCGCGGCAAGCCTCGCCCCGAGGTTCGCGAAGCTCGGTTTCTTGCTCAACGTCGTTTCCCTTCCTTGAGGCCGAGTGCCCGGCGGGTCTCCTGCCAGAGCTCGATCATCTCGGCGGCCGCGGCGCTGCCTGGCTCGAACTCGCCGACCGCCTGCCCGCTCGCGAGTGCATGGGCGTAGGCCGCGCGCGTCGTCACCTGCCCGGCCCAAGGCGTGGCGTTCATCGCGAACAGCGCCTCGCGCGCCTCGGTCACCACGTGGGACGGGTGAACGCCACGCCGCGGCGGCGCCGAGTTGATCACCGGCAACACCGGCTTGCCCAACGTCCGCGCCATCTCCAGCGTCGCGGCGACGGCGGCGATGTCGAACACGGCTGGCCGGAACGGGATCACCGCCAGGTCTGCGACGCGCATGGCCGCGGCGATGTCCGCGGTGTTGTGCGGCGGCGTGTCGATCAGCACCCACTTTACGCCGTCGGCGCGAGCGGCCTCGACGGTCTCGCCGAGCTGGCGCGCCTCGCACTTCACGAGCACCGGCGTCTCGGCTTGCCTCAGCTCATGCCAGAGGGCGAGACTGCCTTGCGGGTCGCAGTCGATCAGCACGGCCGGCGCATCGGGCGCATCTGCGAACACCGAGAGATGCGCGGCGAGCGTGGACTTGCCCGAGCCGCCCTTCCGGCTGGTGAAGGCGATCACCTTCACGGGTGGGCCTCCGCCGCACAGACGGTCCTCGCCGTGGCGAACGTCTGGTCCAACCCCGTCGTGCAGATCGAGGCCTTCCCGGTCCATGCATCAGTGACGACGGTGCGGGTGAACGAGCCGGCCTGAAAGCTGGTGACATGCCAGCGCCCGGCCATCGCGATAGCGAGCGCGATCATCGTCCCGCTGGCCACCATGGCTACCGCGATCTCACGCAATGGATGTGCTCCCGCAGAATCAAAGCGCCGTGCGGAAGCACGGTCGAACAGGCGAAGGACCGAAGCGAGCGAGGCTGCTATCAGCGTAGCGCCCTGCGTCGCTCCGGCGCTGCCAAAGTGCCGAAATCCGAATGTCTGACAAGTGTCCTTATCGGACATTCACCATTCGGCGGGTAGGGTGTGGCCATGATGCGCCGCCTCGCCCTCTCCTACTGGACGCCGATCGGGGCTGGGCTGGTGCTGCTCAGCCTGCATCTCGCCTGGGCGATCCGGTGGGAGCCAAGCAAGCGCGGCGAGGTGGTGACCGGGTTCGGCGCTTGCCTGATCGTGCTCGGACTGCTGATTGCTGCACGTCCCTACATCCGCTCCGGGATGCGCCATTTCGTCGACGCAGAGGTTGGGCCGCCGCCAGCGGATCGCCTCCGCGATTATCTCGCGGCTCAGACCCAGATACCAAAGATCGTCTCGGGCGAGCTCATGTACCTGGTCGATGGCGCCCGGTACGCCAGCAAGCGCGCGGAGGTCCGACGCGACGTGCTCGCCGAGCGCGCGGTTGCCGTAGTGGTGATCGCGGCCGGGACCCTCCTCAACGGGTATGGTCCGCTGCTCGTCCGTCTCGCTGGCTGGGAGGTTCAACCGTGAGCAACGCCCTCGTCCCGATCGTCGACGCCGAATTCGAGGAGCTGCCGCTCGCGCAGGCCGCGCGCGGGGAGGGGCTGCCGGCCATCCCGCAAGCCGACGGCGACGATCACCTCGTCGAAATGTGGATCGCGAAGCACACCAGCCCGCACACCCGGCGGAACTACGCGATGCAGGCCCGCCGCTTCCGGTCCTTCGTCGGCAAGCCGCTGCGTCTCGTCCGGATCGGCGACGTCCAGGCGTTCATGGCCGGCCTGGGCGAGATGGCGCCGGCGACGCGGGCTACGGCGATCGCCGCGGTCAAGTCGCTCCTGACGTTCGGGCAGGAGGTCGGGTTCCTGCAGTTCAACGTCGGCAAGGCCGTGAAGGCGCCGCCGATCAAGAACAAGCTCGCCGAGCGCATCATGTCGGAATCGGACGCGATGCGCATGGTCGCGCTGGTGGACAACCCGCGCGACCGAGCGTTCCTGACGCTGCTCTATGGTGGCGGCTTGCGGATCTCGGAAGCCTGCGCGCTGCGCTGGAAGGATCTCGCCGAGCGCGACGGCGGGGCGGGGCAGGCGACGGTGTTCGGCAAGGGCGGGAAGACGCGGGCCGTGCTCCTGTCGCCGAACACCTGGCGCACCCTCCACGCGCAACGCGGCGAGGCCGGCGCCGACGATCCGGTGTTCCGTTCGAGGAAGGGCGGGGTCTGCATCACGACCCGGCAAGCCGATCGGATCGTGGGTGCGGCCGCCGCACGGGCGGGGCTGTCGGCCGAGATCTCCGCGCACTGGCTCCGGCACGCCCACGCCTCGCACGCGCTCGATCGCGGCGCGCCGATCCATCTCGTCCAGGCGACGCTCGGACACGCCTCAGTCGCGACGACGGGTCGGTATCTGCACGCGCGGCCGTCGGAGAGCTCGGCACGGTTCCTCGGGGTGTAGGGCGCCGCTCGGTTCGGCCTTCGCCCCGTACCTTGACGAAAGCTTAGGTTAGCCAAGAGATTTCGACGGGCGCCGCGGCGCCGACCATCGTGGAGCCAGTTCCGGCGTGCGCAAGATCACCCTCGACGAGGGCAACGTCCTAACCGTGCACCGCGTCGTGACGGGCCACGGGGAGCGGCGGCCAGACCCCGGCGACAGTTTCCATGACGTGGTCACCTGGTGGTTCCGATCCGGCAAGCTTTCCGGCCGGATCGGATGCGCCGTGGAGATCCACGCCGTCGACGCAGGCAGCCTCTTTCTCGACTACAGGCTCAACGGGCAGCCGGTGCAGCAGACGTTCGCGCTGGTCGCGCGGCCCTGCCAGTTCGGTGGGCGCCGCTGGTACGCGCGATGCCCGCAGACGGGTCGAACGGTGTCGAAGCTCTACGGCTGCGCCGGCACCTTCCAATCGCGCCGTGTGATCGACGGCTCGTACCATTCGCAGGACCGTGTGCCGATGACGGAGAAGCTGCGAGACCGCGAGGTCTGGCTTCTACGACGGCTCGGTGCCGACGACAGCGCTCGCGGCGATCCGCCCAAGCCGAAGTGGATGCGGTGGCCAACGTACAGTCGGCTCGCGCTGGAGCTGCGGGCCGTCCGGTACCGCTACGGCCTCGCCATGGCCCGCGACCTCTATCGGCTCACCGGGCACGACGTCTCGGATGGGCAGGCCCCGGAGATCATCGCCCGAACCGGGATCGCGATGCCCTGACGGCGGGACCGAACGGCCGGGAGTGGGAGGCCGACGGGGTTTTGCGACCAGTACGCGCGCGCGAGGGCCAGCGCGGGACCTAGTCCTCAGTAAAATACTGGAAACTGCTGGTGGGTGGCATCCCGAACGGGATGGCTTGGGCGAGTTTCGGGAGCAATACGCCCGCGCGCGCGAGGCGTGGGCGGGCTTCGACGCGGTGTGCGCCCGTCCTCATCTAATGCGACAGGGCATGCTCGAGATTGAACGACGCAGCCCACCGCTGATTTTCCCCTCGGGGCAGGGGTGATCAGGAGGCGTGCATGACTCGGTACTTCTTCGACTTCTACGACGGCGAGACGCAGCGCGACGAGATCGGCCAGGAGTACGCTGGGCCGGAGGAAGCCGCCCTCCAAGCGATGCGGTCGCTCCCGGAGATTGCCAAGGATCGGGTGCTGCAGGACGGCAGCATACGGGCCTTCACCATCGCCGTTCGTGAAGAACTTGGCCCGACCGTCTACACCGCGACCCTGACCCTCACGGAGGTCTGGATTGGGGAAGACCAGCCTCCGGAGGGGCAGGAGCGGGCCCAGTCTGAGGACGGCGATACCAGCCGATGACCGTCACCCTGCCGAACGATGCAGACGGGGCGATGCAGCTCGGCCGCGAGGCCGGCGCGATCCCGAACCGCTGTGCGAGCGACTGTCCGTACGGGCACGCGGCGATCAACCTGCGGATCGCGTGGATGGACGGCTTCTCGCGGGGGCGGTTCGAGCTGCACGAGGCGACGGGAGCTGCACCGGCGACCCGCGCATAAGGGCGCACGCCGAAAGCTTGGCATGGTGCTAGCACAATAGCATGATGCGCCACTGCGGGCATGCAGCGCTGAGGATGTAGGATGGGCGAAGCGCCCGAGGGTGCTGGTCGCTGGACAGCCGACCGGGTCGGCGAGGCGATGATCGAGGCGTTCCGCGTGCTGCCCTCGATGCCGGTCTACTCGCCGCGGCGGGCCGAATTCGTGCCGGTGCTGCCGGGGCAGGACCTTTCGCCGCTCGACGTGGTGGCCCTGTCAGAACACGTGCTCGGGCGGACCTCGCCGGAGCGGAAGACGTTGCTGCTCTGGGCGCGGTCCCGGGCGTCCGGCACGTCCTTCCGGGAGCAGTGCCGCGAGCTGGGCCTGAACCGCGCCACCGCGGACCGGCGCCTGCGGGTGGCACGCGCGACGATCGCGGCCGAGATGAACCGGGCCGTCGACGAGGCTGGGCGCGCGCTCGACGAGCTGCGGCGCTCCTCTCCACAACTCGCGGAGTACGCCGAGCGCCTGTGACGGCCGGGTCCTACCGCATCGGGCGAAGTTCGCTCTAGGGTCGGCGGACCACGCCAGCCGAGACGAGAGCCATGCCGATCCGGCGGGAGCACCGATTCTTCTACCCGATCGACTGGCGCCAGCTGTCGCGCGAGATCCGCTTCCGGCGCGCTGGCGGGGCCTGTGAGGGCTGCGGACGGCCGCACGGGCGCATCGCTCGTTCACCTCGGCGACGGGCGCTGGTGGGACGCCGAGGTCGGCGCCTGGCGCGATGGGCAAGGGAAGAGCCTCGCGTGGCTGCCGACACTCGCCGATCTGACGGGCGGCCTACGGACCACGCGTGTGGTGCTGGCGACGGCGCACCGAAACCACGACACGGCGGACAACGGAGCCGGGAATCTCGCGGCGTGGTGCCAGCGCTGCCACCTGGATCACGACCGGCCGGAGCACCGCCGGCGCCGGTGGTGGACCCTGTTCCGGCGGCGGGCGCTCGGCGACCTATTCAGGGGGAGCTACCCGCCGTCCTGACGTCACCCGAGCCGCGCCAACCGGCGTAGCGCCCACTCGATCTCGTCCCTTTCGGCATAGAAGCCCTTAAGGCAGTTCCGAAGGCGCGTGGCTGGAATGAAGGTCGCCGAGAAGGCCTGAAGCTGCTGTGTGCTTCGCTCTGGTCACAAGCAGGGGTGGACGAAGAAGCCCGGCGCAGCGGGTGCTGGCCGGGCTGAGGCTTGTCCAGGTTAAGCGGGGCTGCGTGGGGTCGCCGGCTCACATGGTGAGCTGGAACCCGCCCTCGATCACGCCGACGAGGTGGACCTGCGCCTCGGGGCTCTGCGCGATCTCTAGCGCCACCGTCGCACGCGTCACGCCGTGCGCGAGCTGGTCGATGTAGAACGCGGCCCCGCCCGCCTCTGGCGACCGGCCGAGCGCGCCCTGGTAAAGGCCGTTCACGAACGCCAGGTCGCTGCCGCTCGGGTTGCGCCCGGCATACTCGGTCGAGTTCAGGATCGTCGTAGCCGCTTGGGCGAGCCGGGCTGCTTCGCCCGCTGCCCCGCCACCGCCGTTCTCGACGAAGTTCGAGAGAGCCTGCAAGCCGCCGGCATCCGGTGCCCGCCCGAGCAGGCCGTAGTACAGCCGCGCCACACCGGACTCGGAGGCGTCTGGTACGTACACCCCGGCCTGGAACGTCGGTCGCAGGAGGTTCTGCGCCTCGGTCGACGTTGCCAGCTGCTGCGCCACGGTGGCGGGGCTCACCCCCGCCGCCAGCTCTCCCGTGAAGGTTTGTAGACCGGAGGCGTCGGCGGCGCGTCCGAGCAGGTTCTGGTACAGCCCCTGGACGTAACCGTTCGGGTCTGTGGCCGGGTTCGATCCGGTGTGCTCCGCCGAGCCGAGCAGAGCGTTGGCCACGTCGGTAAGCGTGGCGCCGTTCTGAAGGGCGGTGGTGTAGGTCTCCAGCCCGAGCGGGTCGGGGGTACGACCGAGCAGCGCCTTGTACAGACCGTACACGCCGCTGACGGCCATGCCAGTTGGGCTGCTGGTATCCGTCACCGTATCGCCAAAGGCCGGCGCATTGGCCGGCTGTGGCGTTGGTCCGGTGGGTTGGGTCGGTGTCGGTTGCGTGGGCTGGGTCGGTTGCGTGGGCTCCGTTGGTGCCGGAGTGACATCACGGATCACCACGTCGTTGCCGTCACCACCCCTGTAGTCGATGAGGTAGCTGTGGCCCTGAAGGTTGAACGTGTCGTTAGCAGCGAGCGCCACGGTAGCGCCGTTGACGTGTAGGCTGGTGAAGCGGCCAGTGACGGCGTCGGCAGTGCTGTCGTTGTCGATAAGCGTCAGGCTCTGACCAACGCTGCCCGAGAAATCCATTGGGGCGGAGAAGTCGAGCAACCCGGCCAGCGCGACCGTGCCCCTAACGTGGATGAGGTCGGCGTTGGCCGCAGCACCGGCACGTGCGCCAACGTCCTCGTGGAAAGTCGGGGTAGCTCCGTTAGCTGCACTCAGCGTGAGGCTGCTGGTGGTGAACTCGCCCACCGTGTTCATCATGCCGTTGGTCAGCGTGCCAGCCGAGATCGTGCCGCTGACCGTGACCGCGCTGGCGACGGAACCAGTCCCGCCGAACTTGGCCAGAGCATCGACTGTCACGGTGCCGATACCCGTGGAGACGGTATTGACCAGCAAGGCGCCGTTCTGCACGGCAGTGGCGCCCCCGTGGCTGTCGGCGCCCGTGAGGATCAGCGTGCCGGCGCCGGCCTGGGTGAGCCGCCCGTTGCCAGAGATTGCGTTGGCCAGTGTGAGCGTATCGCTATGGTTGATCGCCAACGTGCCAAAGGAGCCGATCGTGATGGCAGAGTTGGCCGCAAGCGTGCCACCGTTACCAAGTTGCAGCGTGCCGCTGTTGATCACTGTCGGGCCGCCGTAGGTGTTATCGGCAGACAGCGTCCAAGTCCCGGCGCCGTCCTTGACGATGCCGCCAGTCACGGCTGTGATACCGACCGTGCTCACTTCGCCGTTGCCCGCGCCCCCGAGTGTCAGGGTGCGTCCCGCAGCATTACCTGAAATCCCACCTGTCAACGTGAGTGAACCAGTGTCCGAGTTGATCCGTGCTGAGGAACCCAGTGTGATCGCGCCACCGTAGGTGTTGTTACCTGCGACGTTCTCCAACGCTCCGGCATTGCCCACGCCGGTGCCTGAAAGGCTCAGCGCCTCGGCACCAACCGTGATGCCGTTCTGGATCTGGAGCGTAGCGCCCATGGCGACGGCGGTCGCGCCGTCGATCGCGCCAAGAGACGTGTTGTTTCGGATGTTGAGGATGCCGGCTGAAACCGTGGTCGCGCCGGCGTAGGTGTTGGGGCCGGTCAGCACCATGGTACCGCCCGAGACCGTGAAGCCACCCATCCCAGCAATGACGCCGGAAAACTGTGAGTTGGGGCTGGCACCGGCCACGTTCAGGGTGTGGGTGCCGAGAACGACATTGCCGCTACCGGTGAGCGCCTTGATTGTGGTGTCGTTCGTGGCGCCAGAGATGTCGAAGGTACCATCCACGCCGACGCTTCTCGACTGAGCGATCGAGCCGTCTCCCGACAGCGCAAGCGTGCTTGCGCCGGTGACGACGGTAGAACCAGTGTAGGTGTTAGCAGCGGTGAGGGTAACCTTGCCGCTGTCCGAGAAAACAAGCGAGCCGCTGCCAGCCGTATAGTCGTGGATTACGTTGCTGAGTGTGACATCGGCGGTTCTAATCCCACCGCCGGGGATAAGGGTCGCGACGCCAATAATGCTCAGCGAACCTGTAACACCGATGCCGCCGTTTAGCGTGCCTGTTCCGTAGAGTGTGTTGAAACCGCCGGTGAAAGTGATGGCATCAGCCCGTTGCCCGGTGCCGTTGTTTGCAAAGCCGCCAGAGATCGTGCCGCCAGCGTTGTTGATGCTTAGGCCCGAGCCGACAACGCCTGCCCCGCCCTGACCAGAGTTGCTATGAAAGCCTTCAGCTCCGCCAACACCCCCTGTAATGGAACCGCTGTTCGTGAGCATCGCACCAGCAACGCCGAACTGGACACCAACGCCGCCATCGCCACCGGCGCCGCCAACAGCACCGCCTCCGCCCGCAGCGCCGTTGCCACCAATAATTTGCCCAGTGTTCGTGTTCTGACTCGTCGCTGTAGTAACGACCGCGCCATACCCACCTGCGCCGCCGCCGCCGCCGCCGCCTTGGTAATTGGCTGCTAAGGGGCCTGCGTCGCCCCCTGTCTGCCCATCACCTCCGCGCAAAGTAACGGTATTTGCAAGTGATGCTGTTACGGTACCGTTCAGACCGCCCGCGCCGCCACCGCCGCCACCGCTGCCGTTAGGATTTGGGCCGCCTGCTGCACCGGTCCCGGGAGGGGTGCTCGTCGTCCCTCCAGCAGCATTCCCGCCTGCTGGTCCAAGACCACCTTGTCCCCCTGCCCCGCCTCCAGCAGCGCCGCCGCCACCACCGCCGCCGCCAGCTGCGCCATTGAAGCTTCCATCGGTTCCAGCGTCACCGGGGTTGCCCGTGTATCCGGCACCCCCGGCTCCTCCAGAAGTGCCGAAGCCCGATGCTCCACCATTCCCACCCGCCATGTCCCGCTCCCATCCTGCATGGCCAGGTCGAGCCACGCGGGCTGCACCGGGCACGTTCTGGCGCCGAATCAGGCACCTTCATTGATCCAAGCAGCCATAGCTGCCGCATCGAGTCTGGAATAGGGCAGAGTAGCTGCAGGTAGCACCAGCGAAGCCTATCGATCCACAATGCAGCAAGCATCATCCATTAGTTTTCGCGGCTCAAAGGCTCGACCCTGCTCACAGCCCCGCCGCGTAGAGCAGCATCAGCCCGAGCGCCGAGACCACGTTGCCTTGGCCGGCCTCGTGCCCGGCCAGCGCCGGCAGAGCGCGCCACCAGCGCCGGGCACGGCCGATGTTGCGGGCGACCTCGGGCAGTCCGAGCAGGAGTGCCGTGCGCATCGAGAGGCGGTTCTTCATCGACTGTGTTCCTGGTGGTGGTCGAGTTCGAGGTTGCGGGCCGTGCCGCGGAGCCATGCGACCTGGCTGACGTGCCCCTCGGGCGCGCCGAGGTCGGGTTCCGCGTCACCGCCGTTCTCGCGGTCCGCGTCACCGTCCAGGCAATCGAGGATCGCGAGCAGGCGGTCGGCGGTGTCGAGGGCGGCCTGCGCGGCCTCCTCGATCAGGCGCCGGGTCTCGGCCGGCGAGGGCGGTACCGGCGCCGGAGCGGCCGGCCGCGGGCGGAAGGTGTGGAGCGTACCCATCGGTCAAACCCTCGCCGTCGGCGCGGCGGTCAGGGCGAGGGCGTCGCCGGCAAGGTCGTAGATGAAGGCCTGAGGGTCCTCGGCGTCGTACTCCTCTCGGCCGGTTCGCTTCAGGTCGGCATCACCGTCGAGGGCGACCGCGATCCGCGCCTTGACCCCGAGCCCGGCAAGCGAGCCCGCAGGCGTTCCGCGCAGGCGTTCGAGGATGGGCGCGCGACGGTCCTGCGCCGCCTCGTGCGCGGCGATGAGCGCCGGGAGGCTGGCAGCCTCCTTCGCGGCGGCAATCTCGGCCTGCCACCGGTCCCAGGCCGCCACGATGGCGTCGGCGCGCTCCTGCGCCTTGGCGTCCGGCAAGGCCCGCGTGCCGTCTGGCTGTAGCTCTCCGGCAGTCCCGTACGACGGCCGCAGGCAGCGCACGCCGCGCAAGTGCGCCACCTCCTCCGCACCGTAGTGCGTCACGAGGACGGCCTTGCTGCCGACGGTCTTAAGCGTCTGGGTATGGGGGCGGGGCAGGCTCTTGATGATCCAGTCGTTCCGCCAGATCCGCAGTTCGCGCGGCACCGGAGGGTTCTCGTACGCGTCCCCAGCCAGGGCATAAGCGGCGTACGCATCCTCGACGGCACGGTGGGCGGCGAGGAACTCGGCCTCCAGGGCAAGCAGCTCGGCGTCGAGGTCGGTAGCGTCGCCGCGGCCGTGCTGCCAGCGATCGCCGACGGCATACCCCCGGCTGGCCTCGAACACCTCCCGCGAGCGGAATGCGAGGTCGAACAACGCGTCGATGCGGAGATCCCGGCGCAGGCGAGCGGAGAGCGCGTCGGCATCCCGGTCCTGCTCGTCGGCGGGCGCCGCGTTGAACGCCCTCGCCTCCTCGTCCCGAGCGACATGGAGAAGGCGAGTTGCCATGTAGGCGATCCAGTCCGCCACCGGCTTCCGGCGCGTCATGCCGGCGGTGTCCTCGAATAGGACGAAGCCCGGTTCGGAGAGATCGTCGCCGGCCGGCTCGGCACGTTCCGGCGACGCCACGGCGGCCCAAGCATCCAGGCGCAGCATGCGGCGCAGGCTGGCGCTCCAGTCGGCTTCGGACGGGCCGACGACGTCGGGCCGGAATGCCGCGCGCCGCCGCTCGAACTCGGCCTGCGCGAGCTCGTGCAGCCGCACCGCTTCGAGCGGAAGCGCCTCCGCGATGTTGAAGAAGCCGAACGGCTCGATCGCCGGGCTCGCCATGTAGCCGGCCGGCGGCTTGTGCCAGTCGATCGGCGGGGTCGGGTTGGTGTCAGCCGCCGCCTCGGCGAGCGCGCGTATCCGCAGCTCGCGCTGTAGCTGGTCGGCGGCCGTCTCCCGTTCCGCCTCGTCGAGCCCTTCGGTCAGCTCATCGTAGCGGCGGTCGAACTCGGCGTCGGCTAGCTCCAGCAGCCGCGCCGCCTCCAGCCGGATCGTGAGATCGACTTCGAGGAGGTGCGTCGGCGCCGCCGGCGGGTACGGCACCATCCCGGGATGGTGGGGCGCCATCGCCGCCACCGCTTCGGCGGACGACGGAGGCTTGGTCCGACGCATCACGCGGCCGGCGGTCGCCTTCAACGCCGCCGCGCGCTCGCGCAAGGTCGGCTTCGGTTCGGCGTCCGGACGGCGCTTCAACGGGTTTCGCATGTCGGGATCTCCGAGGAGGAGCCCGCGAGCCGGCCGGCCCGGGGCGAGGGCGGGCGGGTTCAGTGCGGCGGGGCGAGATAGGCCAAGGCGGCAGCGCCGGCCCGGTTGAGCGCGTGGACGACGGTGGCGGCCGCCTCACCGAGCGGGATCGGCGCGCGGGCGCCGGGCAGGCCGAGCAGCAGAGCGAGGTCCGCCGCGCGGGCGGCGACCAGGCCGGCCGCGAGCGGGTCGAGGTGGAGCGTGCAGCCGTTCGAGGCGAGGGCGGCCCGAAGGTGCAGCAGCAGCCTGCGGGCGCCGGCCGGCGTAGTGCACGGGGTTCCGAGCAGGGCTGCAAGGGCGCCGCGCTGGACAAGGGCCGCGCCGTCGACGTCGCCCGGCGCGGCGTTCGCGAGCAGCGACCACGACCGCCCGTGCAGATCGATCGCCGCAAGGATCGGGTCGACCGCCAGGACGACGACCCGGGGGAATCCGACCTTGTTGACGTGGGCGGCCATGGCTCTCTCCTTCGCGCGCTCTCTTTGTCCGGCTGGCGTTCAGAGCAGCGAGGCGAGACCGGTCAGGACGCAGCCGCCGCCGATGATCGCGACGGCGGCCAGCAGCTCGCCGGCGACATCGACGAAGCGGCGGGCGCGGACGAAGGCGGTGTCGGGCCGAATCGCAGCCACGGCCTCCCATGGTGCATCCTCGCCGGGCAGCGCCTCGTTTGGCGGAGCGAGAGCGGCCGACTGGCTGTAGCGATCTACGCCCGGCAGCAGGCGGCTTGGCACCGGCGGCATCCGGCCGGACGGGAAGGCGCGCAGGATCGCGACCGGCGGCAGGTTCGTGCCCAAGAACAGCGTCAGGTCGGCGGCGCGGGCCTGCGCGAGCCGGTAGGCCGGCTGATGCCCGGCGGCGAACTCGGCCTCGCGATCGAGCCAGAGAAGCAGGTGCGCCAGCAGGGCGAGGGCGCCGAAGCGGGTCGTGCACGCGGTCGCCACCAGGGCGTCGGTCGCGGCGGCGTAGTCGTCATGGGCGACCACGGCCGGCATGCCCCCGGACGCGGCCAGGACGGCCGCCCAGGCGGTGCGGTGGCGATCGATCACGGCGTGGATCGGGTCGGCGGCGGGGTCGAGGGCGAGGGTACGGGCGTGCGTCATCGGTCGAGCTCCATCAGGGCGCGTCGGGTCGGTCGGGAAAGGCGAGGGGGAAGAGCGGTACCGGCTACGGCGGCGAAGGCGGCCGCATCGCGGCCGGGATGCCGGCGGTGGCCATCAGATCAGGTGCCGAAGGGCGACGAGCGCTGCGCCGCTGCCTGTCACCATGACGGCGATCACCCCCTCGGCCGCGATGCGCCCCAGGCGATGGGCCAGGGACGGCAGCGGCTCGGTTGCTGCGATCGGCGCTGGTGGGAGGGCCTGCGCCACGTCGCGGAGCGCGGTCGCGCCAACGGTGCCGGGTTCGAGGAGGGCAATGTCCTCGGCATGGTGCCGGATCAGGGCGTGCAGGCCTGCCAGCGTCTCGGGCTTCGTCCGGGCGAGCGTGCTTCGAGCCGCGGTGTCCCGCTCGGCCGCCTCGTCGGCGGCGCGCAGGAGGCGCTTGCCGCGCTCCCCACGATCGAGAGCGTCTAGAGCCACGGTGAAATCCTCCCGCGCCTGCCGTGCGGTTTCGATGGCCGCGAACACGGGGTCGGGGGTCCGAACCGTCAGGTCGAGCGGCAGGGCCAGCAGCGCGGGCAAGGCGGACAGGAAGGCGCGGCGGCCCTTGTCGGCTGCCGCAGTCGCTGATTTCGAGAACATGACCCTGTAGCTCCGTCGTGGTCGGTTGAGGGAAAGGCCCGGCCGAGCGCCCCGGCACGGGCCGCTCGGACTTAATGGGCGGCGGCGAGGCGGGCGGCACGGGCAAGCGCCCAGGTGCCTGTCAGGGCGGCCGAGAGGCACACGCCCCAGGCCTCGCCGGTCAGCGCCTGCCGGGCCTTCGCGGCGGCGCAGGCGGTCGCCATGATCGCCGAGCGGTCGAAGGCCCCGGCGGCCACGAGGGGACGGGTCAGGAGGGCGGCGCGGTCGGTACGGGTATGCCAAGCCAGCTCGCGGGCGATCCGGCCGCGCTCCAGCATCGTGCCGCCGGCCGCGCAAACCTGGATCTCGGTAGCGCCGAGCATCAGCGCGAGGCGGGGGAAGGAGGCGAAGGCGGCCCGGTCACCCTCGTAGGCCTCGATCAGCACCGCCTGGCGCTGGCCGTGCTCGTTCAGGCGGACCGCGAGGACAACGGTGCCCTCAGGGATCGAAGTGCCGGCCGTCTTGATCGTAGAAGCCGCGCCGGGCGCTCACGATCTCTGGAGCATTCACAGCCAGACGCCCGACGCGACAGGTGCCTTCACCCCCTAGTTACCGCGTCAATGGCACAGGCCTGCCACGTGGTAACCACGCAAGCCGGGGCCGCTCCCAGGGGAGCCCCAAACGAGATGAGACTCGCCATGCTGATCATCGCATTCGGGGCACTCGTGGCGATTGGCATTGCGGCGCTTCTCATGACACCGCTCGACCTGTCCGGGTCACGACCTGACGAATGAACTTTTCAGACCAGGCCACCTTACCACCGTAGGGAACTCGTCCAGTCAGCCCGCCCGGCATTCACCGCGGCGGGCTTTTTCGTGCGTGCCGCCTACCGCCCGACCTCCCACACCGGCACCCCAACAGGCCGCCCCGGCCGATCCCGCCGGTAGGTCTGGTTCCCCTACCGGATCCAGGTGTCGCCGATCGCCTCAACGCGGCGGGCGTTGATCATCAGGCCGCCGCAGTAGTCGACGCGGACCACGCCGACGGTCGGGTGCACGCCGGACAAGTCGGCCGCAGCACAGCTAGGCGCCACGGCCTCGTCATTGAGTTTGCCGATGGCCTAGAAGGTAATGAGCCAATCGTGCGCAGCTTTAGCTATGTTTTCCGTACTTTCAGCAAGACCGACGAGGACTGCCTCTCGCGACAAATGAGGACCATCATGCATATTGTTCAGCCAATTGTTCAGTCCCGCGGTTTCCGGGCCCCGGCCGAGCACATTTACATATAGTTGTGTTACATACTGCGTATCGTTCAATGAGCCGTATTTATTCTTAAACTCCTGAGAATTTGTGAACCCTGCTGCTATGCTCATGCCACTAACTGGAAGTATTGTGTCCGACAAGGCGGTATAATAATTCGCCTTAGCTGCTGCAGGCACATACGCATCAAAGTTGTTTTCCCAGTTCGCTAGCCCTGCAGCATCTGGCGCTCTTCCAAGTGCGGCCGAATACAGCCTTGCGACGTTGGAGTGATCCGCGTCAAGGAAGAAAACAATTTTGTCAGTAAATTGTATGCCCTCAAAGTTTTTGTATATAAATGCAGGCGCGCTGGCGCCCTTCGCAGCGAAACCAATAGACCCGCCGCCAAGATTGAAGAGAGTATACTCACTGCTGGCGCCGCCACCAGATATCACGTGAGGTAGAATCGAAGTGGTTGTATGCCCATCAGCCGAGACCACAATGTTATTATAGACTTGATCACCAGACGTGTATGTGTAGGCCAAATGTCCGCCCTGGGCGGGTACATGAGTAACGCCGTCTGAGGATGTATAGGTTTGATTTGGATTATTTGTTGGTGTGGTATTAGTATTAGTATTTCCAGGCGTGTTAGTGCTTAAGCCCGGCTGTGTTGAGAGGTATGACTGCAAATCTATTTCTAGCGAATAATTATGCTCGATCGGCTGCCCTGATGGGCTGTACGCACCAGTATGAACTTCTATGTAATGATCCCCAGGTGTGACTGCCCACACGGCCGTGTATCCATTCGGGGTAAGAACTCCTTGCTGTTGGAATGCAGCAGTGTATTGACTAGTCGCCTGAACTCCACCATTTAATCCAGATAATTTTGTGCCATCTATGGAAGCATAGTAGGAAACGATATCGTTAGATCCAATCAGTGTCGTGCTCATTGTTAAAGAAATTTGAGATACACCCTCTGGCGTAGTAATTTTATAAAAATCGACCGGATCAGAGGTGCCATCTCCAACAGAGTCGTAAATTAGAAAGTTTGCAGACCTTGATGCAGCGCTGGTGGTCCAACCATAAGGAAGCAGTACACCTTTATACGTTGCTGACCCGGCGCTGTTGTTGTTTGATAAATCGCTCATTTTGAGGAGGCCTATATAAGTTCGCTATCCGAACGTTTCGCGCGATCCTCTCGCGCCACGTTTTTATTAGCAAAAATGGATTATGGAACGACAAGTGTGCGGGTGACACATTTAGTCACAAATCGTGCCAATGACGCAGCTATATAGTACGCACTGTTGTGTTTATAGCACTACAGCACGTCCTAACTGGGATGAAGCTGAGATGGCTGATGCCCCCTGATTGAACCTGTTCTGGTGATGCCATGGGTCTCGCCGGATTTGGGCCGGCGGGGATAGGGGCGCGGGCGGGGCGGCGCAACGCGCGACCCGAGCTTCGTCCACGACCCGTTCAGAGACTCGTCAGCACTCACCCGGTGGATGCTGGATAACCAAGCCGCCGGATCCTCCGCCCCAGTGCCCCCTACCGCGAAACTTGTCGTAGGGTCGCCGAGTAGGTGAGGCATGACGAAGTCCGATCGTGCTCGAAACGACCTCGTGCCCGCTAAGCCGGACACCCTCGCCGATATATCGGAGGGGGAGTTCGTGATGCGATGGAAAGCTCTCGTTGGCGAGCCCCCAGCCGTCATGCTCAGCAGCCGCGCCGACATGGTGAAGGTGTTGGTGGAAAGCGTGCCGCCCGCGCCGACCGTTGGTGCACCCACTCTGATCGTTGATCGGACGGTAGCAGAGGATCAGGTGCCGTCAGGCGCTACCTGTCATGTCGGTTCTCGGTAGCTTCCTCACCCCTGCCGTGCCTGCCGGTTGGCCAGCACGTCCGTGAACGCCCTCGACAACACGTGCCGGCCCGACGCCTCGTAGATCTCGACCGTCCACGTCGACCAATTGCGCGGCGCGCTGCTGAGCATCAGGTCGAGGGCGACCCGCTCCGCAT
>NZ_JAKSYF010000039.1:0-15027 GCF_022829745.1 Methylobacterium sp. E-016 | reverse complement strand
CTGCAGGCAGCGGGCTGGCAGGCGGGGAAAGACCGGGTTCAGCGGATCTGGCGTCGTGAGGGGCTCAAGGTTCCGCAAAAGCATCGGCCGCGAAGCCGGCTGTGGTTGAACGATGGCTCATGCGTACGGCTGCGGCCTCTCCATCGCAATCACGTCTGGAGCTTCGACTTTGTGCAGGGCCAGACCCATGACGGGCGAAGCCTGCGTATCCTGACGCTGATCGACGAGCACAGTCGCGCCTGCCTAGCGCTGAAGGTCGCGAGGCGCATCAACACGCCAACTATAGCGCAACGAGCGTGCCGGTGCCGAAGGGTGTCGGCCCGGTCTCTGGCCGGCTGCTACTAACACAATGATGTGTGTCGACAGCCTCCCTTTCGAGGAGATGGGGCGGTAGCCGTATGCCCGTCATGGGCCGGGACCCGCAGGTCCGCCCTACGACCAACAAGAAGGGAGTGGGAGGGATTTCTGTCCGTCCACTTCCAGGCGCGGGGTCCCTGATGCAGGCGCCGCATAGGTGCACGAAGTGGTTTGCCGACTGCTTGGACAGTGACGTCGGAACCTCAGGGCGGAGGTGGTGCAGCGGTTATCTGAGAGATAGGCTCGGTTTTCACTGAGCCAGAAATCAAGCATATACTCCGGCCCATTATGGACAAAGCTATAACTTAAACATCGCCATTATGTCAAAATTAACTAATTTATCCAATTATTAGCGGCTGAAATACTCTCGAAACTTTCTAGATTTACTCATGCCGGGGGATCAAAACGAAAATAAAGCGCAGGTCTGTCTTATGGGAGCTTCGATAAAGCGGCACGTTCTCGCATCCGCAGCAGGGTTGGCCTGCTGTCTCGTGTGCCTCCAGGCCTACGCCAACGCATCGACCGTCGCCGGCATCGTCATTCAGAAAGCCAAGCAATTCGGCTTCCAGGCGGTCACCCTGCAGGCCGGCGGATCCATCGTGCTGTCCAACGAAGAGGCGACGTCCGTCCACCACGCCTATATCGAGGCGGACGGGGTCCACCGCGATTTCGGCGACCAAGAGCCCGGCAGCCGCACCACGATGGTGTTCCCGCAAAGGGGCGACTTCCTCGTCCTCTGCGGCGTGCACCCAAAGATGAAGCTCGCCGTCCATGTCGACTAAAGGCCTATCGCGCCGGGGACCGAGGGGTGACTTCCGCTGCGCTTGATGTCCATGGGATCCATCCTTTGTCGTTTGCAGAACTGCGCCTCAGAGCGACCAACCAGCGTCGACCTAGATCGACGCGCCGGTGACGAACGCGCCGAGGTCCGAACACATCCACAGGATGGCTTCGGCAATCTCCTCGGGCTCCAAGGGCATCCGCTGCCGGATCGGCACGGTCCCGACGCAGAGGGCGCCACGACCGCCGACATCATGGCCGCGATCCTGATGCGGACGCCAGACACCCTGACAAGGAAGTGCAACCGGGCGCTGCTGGCGCTTGGGTTCGCAGGCGCCTTCCGCCGGTCCGAATTGGTCGCCCTCGACGTGGCCGATCTCCGCGACGATGCGGAAGGGCTGCGCGTCCTGGTTCGCCGGTCGAAGGTCGATCAGGAAGGGCAGGGGTTCGAGAAGGCGATCCCGCACGGTCGCTTCATCCGACCGGTGGCGCTGGTGTGCGAATGGCTCGACGCCGCCGGGATCACGGATGGCCCCCTATTCCGACCGGTGTCGCGATCGGGGAACGTGCGGAAGGCTAAGTTGGACTTAGGGCATGAGGGTTCGGCGGAGGAAGTGGGAACCGAACTCCCCGAGCCGCGCCTAACCACGCAGGCCGTCGCCGACATCATGAAGCGGTACACAACGGCTGCTGGGCTCGATGCCTCGACGTTCGGGGCGCACTCGCTGCGGGCCGGCTACATCACGTCGGCCGCCGAGCGGGGTGCCGACCTCGCCCGCATCATGGATCAGTCAGGACACCGCGATCCTCGCACTGTGGTTGGCTACATCCGCCGGGCAAATGCCTTCAAGGGGCACTCGGGGAGCGGGTTTTTGTAGGATGCGTACGAACGCGCCTTACATGCAGGCGCGCTCAGGGATCGCCCTAGCTACAGCAGTTAACGTCTAGATAGGCGCCAGCGGCTTTCCGAACTTGCACTTACCCCGCAACTCCCACCGATTTTCGATGCAATGCTGGTTGCAGAACGTATCTACCGCCCTTTGGACCCCTGGGAAACGTCCGCCTGAGGAGTCGTAGTCGTCCGCGATGAACAACCCGCCGGGGCGAAGCACCGACCACCACGCAGCGAGGTCAGCGGCGACGGAGGCCTCTTCGTGACCGGCGTCGAGATGGACCACGTCGACTTCTACACCGCGTAGGCGCATCAGCTCCGCAGCATTCACCGAGTCCAGGGGCAGCGGTACCACCCTGTCAGCTAGGCCTTCGCGGAGGACGTTAGCCAGGAACGTACGGTACAGGCTCGGGTAGCCGTGCTCGATCGCCAACTCAGCGAACAAGCTAGCGTCTGTCCAGTGATCAACGGCGCCAAGCCACGTATCGACGGCGATCACCGTACCCGTGACGCCGTGTGCCGCCATCGCCTTTGCCATGTGCACGGCGCTCGCGCCTTTCCAGGTGCCGACCTCGACAACGACGCTCGGCCGCCACTCACGAACTGCGTCTTCGAGGAAGGCGTGCTGACTGCGCCAGCCTTGGAGATCGAGAGGCCGCAGTGTGGTGGGTGGGTTCGTAAAGGGGTCTTGCCCATGCCAAAGGGCGGCAAGGATTTCGTTACGTGTCACGGTATCTCCAACGGTGGCGCATCCTGTTCCGGCGAAAGGCTCTGGGGGACCTGTTTCGAGGGGTCAATGCGACCCAGTCGATGACTTCGCTGGATCGCTTCGGGTTTCCAGCACCCAAGGGGCACGCCGGAGGCAGGCTCCTGTGATGCAACCTAATCTTAGGTGAAGGCAGAGCGCTGGGGGCTGATAAGTCCACTTATTGGCCCCCAGGGATATGATCGGCCCCCGCGAGGTGGTCCAAGGGTGAAGTTAGTGCACGGTGGGCCGCTCCGCCACGAGTAGCTTGGCCGGCGGAGCTGGTCGGGCGAGCGCAGCCGGCCAAGCGGAGAAGGCTGGCACGAACACCTCCGGTGCCGGCGGCTGGTATTTCAGCGATGCATGCGGGCGCACGCCGTTGTAGTGACGGCGCCAGCTTTCGATGACGACCTGCGCTTCCCTGAGTGTGTAGAAGATCTCGCCGTTGAGGAGTTCGTCGCGAAGCCGTGCGTTGAAGCTTTCGACGTAGCCATTCTCCCACGGTGAGCCTGGCGTGATGTAGGCCGTCTTTGCTCCGACGCCGGTGATCCAAGCTTGTACGATCTTCGCAACGAACTCCGGGCCGTTATCCGAACGGATATGGCCCGGTACGCCACGCAGGATGAACAGGTCCGAGAGCACGTCGATGACGTCGGTTGCCTTCAGCTTGCGGGCGACTCGGATCGCCAGGCATTCATGCGTGAACTCGCTGCGCGGTCCTTCGGTTCGTCGACCACGTTGAGCATCCGGATCTTGCGTCCATCATGCGTGCGCGCCTCGACGAAGTCGTACGACCACACGTGATTGCGGTGTTCCGGACGAAGACGGACGCAGGAGCCGTCGTTGTCCCAGATCCGCCCCCGCTTGGGCTGTCTGGCTGGGACCTTCAGACCCTCACGCCGCCAAATGCGCTCGACGCGCTTGTCGTTCACGAACCATCCGGCCGCCTTCAGCAGCGCGCTGATCTTGCGGTAGCCATAGCGTCCGTACTTCTCAGCCAACGCCACGAGATCGGCCGTCAGCGCCTCTTCATCATCGCGGCCCCGCGGTACCTTGCGCTGTGTCGAGCGATGCTGTCCGAGCGCCCTGCAGGCACGGCGCTCGGAGACGGTCATCGTCCGCATGATGCGCTCGACACAGGCGCGTCGGCGCGCAGGGCTCAGAAGTTTCCCCGGGACGCCTCCTGCAGGATCAGCTTGTCCAGCGTCAAATCGGCGATGGCTTTTCGAAGCCGAGCATTCTCGGTCTCAAGACTCTTCATCCGTCGAACTTGATCCGACTTCAGGCCGCCAAACTCACGTCGCCACCGGTAGTATGTCACCGAACTCACACCGAGCGCGCGGATTGCATCGGCCACGCTCTGGCCCTGTGAGATCAGCACGTCTGCCTGACGTAGCTTCGCGACGATCTCCTCGGGCTTCGGGGGCTTTGCCATCTTGTCCGTCCTCCAGGCTCAAAAGCCATACCAAAGGGCGGACCACTTCAATGGGGGCTGACCAGCTCGCGAATTGTTCGCCCCGGATGAGCTTGCGCAGTTGCGCCGGTTCGCGGGCGCGCTGCGGGCAACGATCCTGCCGGATGGCTCGATGCGGCCCGGCGGCGAGCGCACGGCCAGCGTCGCGGCGAAGGCCCTCGACGTGCTCGCGGGCATGATCGCGTTCAAGGTCGGCGGCCTGCCGGGCGGCGGCGGGCACCTATGGCGCCAAGGTCGAGCAACGCGCCCTTGTCGGCGGTGTCGGTGCGATGAAGGCGCGGGCATCGTTCGGGGGCGGGGCGCCACGGATGCCGGCGCCGCCTCTGGCTCTGCCGACCGATCGGCTCGGCGTGGGTGCGGGTTTGTACGCTGGAACCGAGTAGATCAGTCAGGCCAGCGTCCGCGCTCGATGCGGTAGCGGACGAAGGGATAGGCCAGGATCGCAAATAGGAGGATCGTGGTTGCCGCGCTGAGCCCAGAGCCTGATCGGCGCCAAGCGTCGGCATGGAGGAAAAACAGCGTGCCAACGGCGAGCCAAATGCCGAGCTGCAGTTGCAGAACACGCGGGAGTGCCAGGGGCAGGCGTGACTGGCTATTTTTCGAGAACCCTTCTGCCGTATGATCGCTGATGCTGCCTCGGCAGCCAGTAGTTCTTCCCAATCCGCTGGGGTGGCCCTGCTTGACCCCTACGGGCTTCATCAAGGCAGTCTTGCTCTGGCCGCCCATTGTGTCGTTGGGCACGGCGCTCATCTGCCAAGTGTCGCGATACGCTGCTGGGCGTAGAGACGATCGATTTCAGCGACCGCCTGCTGGCGATCCTCCATCGCGGACTCCAGCATGGCGACGGCAGTTATCGAGGCTGGATCCGTGGCACCGAGGCCTGTCTTCAACGTCTCGATCCGCTGCTTGGCCAAATCGTTGTGCCCTTCGTACCAAGTGCGCATGTCCTGAAGCGCCTTGCTGTAGCCCGCGCCCTCCTCGCGGGTCAGGTTGTGTGCTTTCGTACGCCCGCTCATGCCATTACCTACATCTGCACTGGCAGCGGTACTGCCAAAATTGCCTCGACGTAGACCCTCGTATGGCCGATCGAGATTAAGTAAGACTCTACCTTGTCGGGCTAGGTAAGCCTCGCTACAGCGCGCCATGGACAAGCTCGAAGCTCTTCTCGACCGTCTCAAGGCACGCCAGCGCGACCTCATCATGGAAGCTGCTCAGTACGATACGATGCCGGCAGACAGCACGTTGAAGCGAATTGCGGAGTTGGAGAACGCTATCGCGGCGGTTGAGGCCGTAGCGGGAGAAGAGGCAAGCAAGGCCAAAAAATAGCCGCAGCAGGATAGCCGCCGGAGTGCGGTTACCGAGATGGGTTAGCGAGTGAGCGGTACGGCCGTGACGAAGTGCATCTGGCGTGGCTCACGCGGCTCCCAAACCGTCCGTAATGGCATTTCGCGGCCGTCTGGTGCCGTCACTTCCCCCTCAAACACCACCAACAGCACGCCTCGCGCCGAGATCGATTGAACACCGGGAAGGTTGCGAGCCACATGCTCAGCCAACGCGTTCGCAAGCGTTAGCGGATCATCGGGGGTGAACCCGAAGCGCATCAGGTATTTGGCCTTTGAGGCACCACGCTTGCTTGTTAGATCTAGAAGGTAGCGCGAGATTTTCGGCCGATCAATCAGCCACGAAACCTCGACTTCATCGGAACTCAAGACGCGGCGGGCTCGGCCATGCGGATTTCGTCGGGGCCGACCGAAGCGAGGGTGCCCTCCGGCTGGGCGAACTCCACCACGTAGGCTTCGCCGCCGCGGAAGACGCTGACGATCGTGCCTTCGGTTCCGGCGGGGATCGAGATACCATCGTTGCTCATCACCGCAGCCGTCAGCACCACATCATCGAGGTCCTGAAGGCTCGACGGGGGTAGGTCCTGCTGGAAGCGGTAGGCGAACTGAACCGACATACCGGTAAGATGACTGCTCTGCCCAACTTGGGCAAGGCAGCGGTTCCCGATTTCCCGATAGACCGGGTTCCCCGATCCCCCATGAACCTGCGCGGCAACGACGAACCCCCGCCGCGGTTCTTATCGGGCTCGCGCCTTGCCCGTGTCCGCGTTCTCGTAGGCCGCTACGACCGCGGCCGATATGCGAAGCAGCCTCCCCCCGAGCAGACTCCCTGCCAGGTCGCCTCGCTTGATCATGTTGCGGACATGGGTGCCCGAGCACCGCTACCGCTCGGCCAACGTCTCAGGTGTGTAGACGTTGGGGTGGCCCGGCCATTCCTTGGACATCATGGGCGTGTCCCTCTGCTTCTGCGGAGGCTTCCCGTTGGGCTGCACCTCATCAGCCGAGGCCGCCTCGAACGCTGCATCAAGGGCCATTCTGCCCCAGACGGCGGTCACGCCGAGTTGCCGGGCAGACGGAAGCTGGCCGACCCGCACGAGGGCGCTGGAGGCGGTGGGGGTGAGCCCGAGGTATCGAGCAGCAGCAGCGAGATCGAGGCCGCGTGGCGGGTAGGCGTAGGGGTCCATGATGTCTGGCACCTGCCTGGCTCCCGTCATGGCGAATAGACTCCCCGAAACAGGTCTCCCATCGCCCGGCGCCGGAACAGCGTTCGCCAGCGCCGTCGCTGATGCTCAGGCCGGTCGTGGTTCACGTGGCAGCGCTGGCAAAACGCGACGAGGTTGGCATCCGCGTTGTTCGCGGTGTCGTGGTCCCGATGCGCCGTCGCGAGCACGACGCGTGTCGTGCGCAGGCTTCCCGTCAGGTTATCCAGGGTCGGCAGTTCGGCGAGGTTCTTGCCCTTCCCGTCGCGCCAGGCGCCGATCTGAGCGTCCCACCAGCGCCCATCGCCGAGATGGTAGACGATACGCCCATGCGGCCGTCCGCAGCCCTCACAGGCACTGCCGGCGCGCTGAAACCGGACCATGGCCGACAGTTCGCGCCAGTCGATGGGGTAGAAGTTGCGGTGCTCGGGGCGGATCGGCACTCGGTGGCTGTCCAGTGCGGGTGGGCTCCGAGTCCAACCATACAGGTGAAAACCTGACGGATGGCAGTCCTTCAAAGCGTCCGAAAAGGGTGGGAAGCGGACGCCATACTGCGCCTTATGCGAACCAAGTGCGGTCCCTCGGCTCAGTGGCTCGCATCTCCCTTTGAGCGATGGCGGTTCGACCAGAGATAGATTGATCTAACAGTAACCCCCAGAGTTCCGCCTACTACGATACCCCACATTAGTAAGCCGCTGACTATTTGATCGAAAAAGGTAACTTTGTGCGTAGTAGAACTTACAGATAAAAATAAATAAGTTACCGTTGACGCAATAAATAAAATATAAACTATAAAACCAGACAACTTATTGGTTTGAAGCGCAATTAAAAATGGTATACACAATGATAGAAACGATTGTTGCAAATCCTATATAAGGGTTCATAGATTTTACATTCTGTATGATGTGGGTCAAGGCAGCATGTAGGTTCAAGAGTAAGCTGTAAATTCGCTTATGCGAATTGGTCTGGCGTGCGCGAGGTCCGTTCTAGGTGGAAGGCAGATTTCGGAACAGGCATAGTTTTCGGAACAGGTCGAATAGAAATGGAAAATTTAACTTATGCGAAGCTGGTTTTTCAAGCTTGGGCTTGTCTGACCATATCAGTTTTAAGCGTTACTAAGTTCACATCCTCATGGAGAAATAGAAGTTTCCAATCGCGATACAGACTGTATGTGATATCAAAAAAGCCCGTGGAATATTGGTTGCTTATGGTTCTTACTTTGTCGATTAGTTTGATCTCAGTATTAAGTGGGATAATTGAAATCTACGTATTATACAAAAAAATCATATTTAGTATTTGATAATTCATTTTTTGAGCAGTATGGCCCGGTAGCAGACATGCCTCAATCCATAAATTCACGTATGTCACTTTGCCTCACGCGCGGGCGGGGTCCGCTATGGGTCGGAAGCGTTAGCGAATTAGCGGCGAGCGTAAGGCCAGCGTGGCGGCGAAGGCGCTCGACGTAGGGGGCGATAATGACGCCTGCCGCCTTGCACGGATCATCCAGGCGTCGCGATCGGCCCGTGTAACGGCCAACTCCCGATGCACCTCCTCAAGCCGGGCATGCATCTCGCCGGCATCGACGGCGGTCTCGATCAGGAGTTCCTGCGCCTCGGCGAGGGCTGCGCGCAACTCGGCGATCTCGGTGGCGAGCGTCAGGATCAGGGCTGCCGTGTCGTCGCTCATCCTTCAGCAACCTGTCTGATCCACCGTGGAGGGCGCCGCATCCACGGCCAGCAGGTCGCCCGATCTGTTGCGGCGGTCCTGTTTGCCCCTTCAAGCAGGGCCGCCACCCCTTCGAGGCTTCGAACGGGCCATAAGCCGGCGTCGGCGGTTCTCGTTCCCCGCAGCACCGACCTTACGCAACCACTCGGCCCGAGGCGTCACAGGCGCTATGCAGGGAACTTGCCCGCATCAACCTGTCGTCGTGTGCGCCCTGTGCTGGGCTGCCTGTCGGCGGACCAAGCAATCGACGCCACAATCAACACATTGCCTTACCCGCCATCGGACTGCGTATCAGCGTTATTTCCGATGAGTCGAATGCCCAGACCGGTTCCCTTAGTGAGGTCGGTGGTCACTCCAGCCTCACTCAGAGCACGCTCGATCGCCTCAAGTGTCGCGTGGTGAGGATCGCGTGCGCCGCGCTCGAAATCCACGAGGGTACGCAGGCCGATCCTCGCGGCAGTAGCCAACTGCTCACGGCTCCAATCCAGCAAGGCGCGCGCCGCGCGACACTGAGCAGAAGTGATCATAGCAGCGAACAGGTCGCACTTTTCATGCGCATAATAATTGACATCTATCGCGCAATACCGCACTATTGATGTGCACCTAACCACTTCCATGTAGACATGCAACGCCGATCATCAAGCCAGTCCGTTTACAAGTTCGCCTACGGATCAAAATTGCCGGACGAAGGACCCATCTAAATGTCCCGCCACGCTCCTCAGGTCACACATGCAGACACCGCTCGCGGGATACGTGCGGGCTAGGACGACCATGATGGGTAGGGCGCTACACATCCCCGACGCATCGGAGATCACCGACGAGACGCCGCTGCGGCTCGATGTGGCCGCGGCACTCGCCTACCCGGGCGGCGGCATGACCGCCTCCGGCCTGCGCACGGAAAAGGCTCGCGGGCGGCTAGCCGTCGAGCGCGTCGCTGGCCGTGATTGGACGACCCTCGGCGCCATCGCGAGAATGAGAGAGCTATGCCGCGTCAACGCAAACCCGCCCGACTCTGGCTTCGACCTGAGCGGAAGCGGAGCGGCAAGGTCGCGTCACGAGCGGCCTGGCTCATCCTCGACGGAGGCAAGCAGTACCCCACAGGATGCTTTGAGGGCGATCTTGCAGCAGCCGAACGCGCACTCGCAGAGCACAACATCGCCAAGCATGCCCCGTCGCGGTCGCTTCGGGACCTCGAAGCAATCCCGGTCGCGGACGTGCTGATCTTGTACCTTGAAGCGCGTCGACGCGTGATCGAAGCGTCCGACCCCATCGGCTATCGCCGGCTGAAGGGACGGATCGGCCGGCTGAACGACTTCTTCGGTGGCAAACGCCTGTCAGATATCAAAGGTCCACTGTGCCGCGACTATGTCGTTGCCAGGAAACGGACCGGCGGCGCCCGGCGAGACCTAGAAGACCTTCGGGCGGCCATCGGGCATCACCAGACCGAAGGCTTGCATCGTGGGATCGTCAAAGTCCCGTTGCCAGAGAAAGGGGAGGGGAGAGACCGCTTCCTAACGAGAGAGGAGGCCGCCGGCCTGCTCTGGGTGTGCTGGCGCTACCGCGAGAAGCAAACCGTCCATCGGGGCGCGAACCTCGGCCAGGCAGTTCAGACCGACAAGCGCCCACTTCGGCACCTCGCGCGGTTTATCCTGCTCGGCCTCTATACCGGCACACCTGCCGGAGTGCTTGCTGCTGCTTCGTTCCACCGCGGTAAGGGCAGGGCCTATGTCGATCTCGATAAGGGGCTGTTTTACCGGCGAGCCGAGGGCAATCGCGTTACGAAGAAGAGGCAGCCCGTCGTGAAGCTGCCATCGCACCTCGTGGCGCACTTGCGCCGCTGGGCGGTGACGCCGCGCCGCGATGGAACGATGCCCGAGTTCGCGGTCGAGTGGAACGGCAAGCCCGTTGCGTCGGTCAAGACGGCCTTCGCATCGGCGGTCCGCCTTGCCGGCCTTGAGGAAGCTGCTTCACCGCATGTCCTCCGGCACACCGCGGCGACTTGGCTGATGCAGCGCGGCGTCAGCATCTGGGAGGCGTCCGGCTTCCTCGGCATGACGCCTGACGTGTTGATCAACGTCTACGGTCACCACCACCCGGACTTTCAATCCGGCGCCGCGGGAGCCTTCAAAAACAGGGGCAAAAAGAGCGTTCCGTTGGGCAAATCGTTGGGCGACCGCCCCGGGGCATAAAACAATGCCTGCTTAAGTCGCTGCGATGATTGGTGGGCCCGGCAGGACTCGAACCTGCAACCAGACCGTTATGAGCGCGCTAGCCTTATCGTTCGACGCCCTGGGGGACCGCCGTCCCGGCACCCCTCGACACCCCCCAAAACCTGCCGGTTACCCCCTGTTTCGGTTCCGGTAGCGGTTCCGGCCCCAGCATCGGTCAGGCAGACTCCAGGACGGCGGCCAGCGACCGCACCGGCAGGCCGCGCCGGGCCAGCCGCGCGTCCCGGTTCCGCATCGCCACCGCGAGGTCCTGGTCGCGGTTGTAGGCCGTAGAGAACACGTCCCCGAGCTCGGCATCCGGCCGGGTGCGGCGGCGCCCCCCGGCGATCCCGCGCTGGTAGTCGGCCGCCCAGTGGCCGTACGTCTCCAGCAGGATCCGCTCGCTCATGCCGAGGTAGTGGGCGGCGTCCCATGACCGCACGCCCCGCTGCAGCAGCCAGGTCGCGCAGGTGTGCCGCGTCATGTGAGGCGAGCCGACGAGGCCGGCGGTCGCGAGCGCCACGCCGAACCCCTTGTTGACCTGTGCGACCGGCTGGCCGCGGAACTCGACGACGAACTCGCGTGACAGGCCGAGCCGGCGCCACCGGCGGATGTGCGCGAGCAGACGGTCGGGCAGGCGCACCGGCGGCTGCCGCTTGTTCGTGGCCGCCTTCCCGACGGCGAGGCGGTGGAACATGCCGCCGTCAAGGTCGAGCCAGGACCGACCCTCGACGCGTTCGAACGAGGCGGTCGCGATCGCACCGGCCCGGGTGCCCGTGTACAGGCCGAGCAGCACCGTGAACGCACAGGCGCGGCGGTACCGCTTCAGGGACGTCTCCGAGAGGAACGCGTCCTGCCACTGGGCGACCGCGTCGCAGATGTCGGACTGTACGGAGACGTCGATGCCGGGCATGGCCGCAGGATCGATTTAGAGGCGTGCCGGGGTCCACGTCACGGGGTGGGTGGAGGTCTCTCCTACCCCCGGATGTGAAGAGGGCCCCCGGTCGCCCGGAGAGCCCTTAGAGATGTGCTGCATCCCGTGCCGCTAGACACCCGTCAGATATACCCCCCGGCCTGGAAGGCGACAAGGGCGGCGGCGTCAGTAGCCCCGGCTGTCGTGTAGGTAGAAGTTCACGGACGGGTCGAGGGGCGCGAGCGGCGTGCCGGGGACGTGGCGGTGGCGAACCTGCCCGGCGAACCGGGACGCCCGCTTGGCAACGCGGCGCAGCCGTTCGGTCTCCTGCGCCATTTCGACCTGCATGGACCAGATCAGGGCTCGCTGGGCCGGGGTGTACCTGTCTATGGACCCTGGCGACGATGCCTGCGGAGACGGGCTGGACGGGGCTGCAGATCGATCCTGGCGGGGTGCGGCGGGAGCCCGGGGACGGGAGGCCCGGACAGGAGGTGCCGGGGGCGACGCGGAGGCCGGCAGAGGGGGGAGGCGCAGGGACTTCGAGGCAGGCTGCGGGTCGGAGACCACTATAGAGTGTGACACATCGTAGACGTTTTCGACCGTCTCGGACCCTGTTGCGGGGACGTCCACGATGAGGATCGGGGTGCACGCGACCTCGACGGTGACGACGCCATCGGGGTGCGCTTCCGCGTGGTCGATCGCCTTCGAGACCTGGGCTGCGCTGCAACCGAGCTCGGTGGCGCACTCGGCGATCGTCATCCCCGCGACGCGCATCGTCCACGCCCGACGGCCTATGGCCAGCCTGGCCTCGACCTGCGCCGTCCGGGTGGGGCTGTTCGGTGAGCGCCGCCTCCGGCATTCTCGCTGCCGCTCCGCCGCCGTCAGGGGCCGGGCACCTCCGGGGACGAGCAGCCGCAGCCCGAGATCGGCCGCCTCCTCGTCGGTGATGCCCAGGCGCTCGACGATCGTGCCGAGGGAGTAGTCGTAGAACGCGGGGCGCCGGACGCCGTCGTGGTCGACCGTCTCGCCGGCCTGGTGGGCGCGCATGCCACGCTCGACGCCGGAGAGGGCCGCGGCGACCTCGCGGACCGGCAGGCCGACGAGCGGGGCCAGCTGCTCGGCCCAGGCCTGGGCGTCGCCGCCCTCCGTCTGGGACAGGGCCACGGCGGCGAACAGCGTCCACCAGTCACGCATCCCCCTGGCGATCCCGCCCCGGGCCTCGCGCAGGGTATGGAGCTCGGCGAAGACCGTCGCCCACTTGGCTGCCGGGGAACGCCGGGGGCCGCGGGGACGGGCGGCGCGAACTGCGTCCGGGTTGGCCTCGGCGGCGGCCTTGCGCTCCACGCGCAGGGCGCGAAGCTCGGCGCGGGTCATGGGGCAGGCGGCGTCGCACAGCCCGTCGAAGTCGGCGACGGCGATGTCGGTCGGGGCGTCGGGCCACGCGCAGCGCGCCATGCGGCCACCCTTCGGGTTGATAGAGCCCCACAGCCGGAGGACGCGGGCAGGGTCGGTGGCGCCGCGGTCGAGGCCGAGGTCGCGCAGCATCCGCCACAGGGGCAACATGCGCGTCGTCCAGGCCGCCTCGCGGGCGTCGGGCTCGCGGCGGCCGCAGCGGACGGCGACGTTGCCGAGGGCGTCGAGGCAGGGGCCGCGAAGGGATTGCATCAGGCGCCGCCACCGGGGCAGGGCCACCCGGCCGAGGCCCGAGAACGTCCAGACCAAGTGGATCCCGTTGCCGCTGTCCGTGATCCAGGACGGGACCGGGAGGCTGGCCTCGGCGATCGCGTACAGCACCAGGGCGACGACCTCGGCGAGGTCGTGGTCGGCGAACGGCAGGCCGGCGCCGCGGAAGTCGAGGTCGAGGAAGGCGGACCCGATCGCCTCGACGCAGCCGGTGTGGCGACGGAGGTTGAACCGCAGCTGCGAGACGAACTGCGAGCCGGCGTCGGCCGTGGCCTCGCGCAGGGCGCGCCCGGAGTTCGCGACCAGGGCCTCGTCCCACCCGCCGGCACCATCGCGGGCGAGCGCGATCCGTCCGCGCGCGCCGGGTGCGTGCAGCAGGCCGACGTGCAGGCGCTGGAGCGCAAGGCGATTGGACGGGGACGGAAGGGGGGCGTGTGTCAATGCAGCGGCTCGTGACGCTCGCCGGGGCAGCACTCCCGACGCGCGAATAGGAATGTAGAACGCGGCGTCGCAAACTCCAAACGGCACTGCTCCCCAGACCGCATCCCGGGAGAGGAGCCGCCCTGCCGCGACCGTTGAATCGGATCTTAGAGCTCCGAATCCGGTTAGCGCGACCGGAAGAGGAACGATAGCATCAGTGCGGGCTTGCACGTATCGGACAGCACGCTGACCGTGGTCTCCTCAGATCTGAGGAGGCTTCCTTGCGCGCCCTTGCCCCCGTCGCCGCCCCTGCCACCTCGGCCCCGACCTGCGCCCTCCACGACTGCTCCGGGGTTCTGCGGGCGCGCGTCACGCTCCACGCCCTCCGCCGGTAAGGCGACAGGATCCTCGGCCTGGGGGAGGTCCTCGACGGTTTGGACGACTTGGAGGCGGTCTAGGCTATGACGGGCCTGGGGATCGATGTCCCAGCAATGCGGACGTGGCTCGTGCGATACGGTGGGGTGAGCGTCCGAGAGGGAACTTGAGCTTATTCTAGCCCCGTACCCATAAGTAAACGTTCCGTTTTGCGTCCATTACGGCCATCCAGATGGTTTTTCCGGCATTCCGTAAGACCCCGTTTCATAACGCTCGTGCCAGGCGTCTGACGAGGATCATAGCTGCTGCCAGGACGAAGAAGGCGAGTGCGGAAGAGGCCGTCGCCTCGTGATCACGGGCGAGCCTGCGGCATCGACTGATCCATCCGAAGGTTCGCTCGATGACCCAGCGTCGCGGTTGAACCGCAAAGCCCTTCTGTCCCTCGTCGGGCGCAATGATCTCGATGGTGATCGCCGTCGCGGTTCCGACGCGCTCGCCTCGATAAGCTCGGTCTGCGAAGCAGTGCGCCAGGAACGGCCAGAGACCGCGCGAGGCACGCAAAAGCGCAACTCCCCCATGGCTGTCGTGGAGGTCAGCAGGCGAGACGGCGGCGATCAGAAGACGGCCATCCGTGTCGGTCAGCGCGTGGCGTTTGCGGCCCACGACACGCCGGGGCTGGATCGTAGCCGCGTTCTCCATCGACGCCGACGCCGCCCGAGCGCGCCGCCTGCGCATCCATGACGGCACCCATCGGGCTGGCCTCACGCCCGGCGTGTGGTGGGCCGCAAACGCCACGCGCTGACCGACACGGATGGCCGTCTTCTGATCGCCGCCGTCTCGCCTGCTGACCTCCACGACAGCCATGGAGGCGTTGCGCTTTTGCGTGCCTCGCGCGGTCTCTGGCCGTTCCTGGCGCA
>NZ_JAKSYF010000037.1:0-3679 GCF_022829745.1 Methylobacterium sp. E-016 | reverse complement strand
CCGCCCCCTCACCGCCGCTTCGGCTGCGCTTCCCGGCCGCACGACGGGGTGCGGCAGGGCCTCTCCCCGCGTGCGGGGAGAGGGGATGGGCGTTTCATCCCAAAGCCGAAACCCGCTCACGATGCCGCCCGCCGCACGCCCGAGAGCCGGACCAGCGCCGCGTCCAGCGTCGCGTCGGCCTTGGCGAAGCAGAGCCGCACGAGCGTGCGCACGGCCCGGTCCGGGTAGAACGCGCTCACGGGAATCGCCGCGACGCGATGCTCGCGCACCAGCGCCTCGCAGAAGGCGACGTCGTCGGCGTGGCCAAGATCGGCGATGTCGAGGTTGAGGAACCACGTCGCCTGCGCCGGCAGCACCGTGAAGCCGAGATCGGCGAGGCCGCCGGCGAGCCGGTCGCGCGAGCGGGCGTAGCCGGCGCGCATCCCGGTGAAGTAGGCATCGTCCTTCGCCAGCCCGTAGGCCACCGCCTCCTGCAGGTTCGGCGGCGTGGTGAAGGTGAGGAACTGGTGCGCCTTGGCGAGCGTCCGCATCAGCGCTGCGTCGGCCATCACGAACCCGACCTTCCAGCCGGTGAGCGAGAAGATCTTGCCGGCCGAGCCGATCTTCACCGTGCGCGCCCGCATGCCGGGCAGGCTCATCAGCGGGACGTGGCGGGCGCCGTCGAACACCACGTGCTCCCAGACCTCGTCGCACAGCGCGATCGCGTCGTGGCGGCGGCAGAACGCGGCCAGCCGCGCGAGGTCGTCGGCGCCGAGCCGGGTCGCGCTCGGGTTCAGCGGGTCGTTCAGCAGCACCACCTTGGTGCGCGGCGAGAAGGCGGCGGCGAGCGCGGCCTCGTCGAGGCCGAAGGCGGGCGGCGTCAGGGTCACGATCCGCGGCACGCCGCCGGCGCGCAGCACCAGCGGCAGGTAGGCGTCGTACATCGGCGCGAACAGCACCACCTCGTCGCCCGGCTCGATCAGCGCCAGCAGCGCGCCGGCGAGCGCCTCCGTCGCGCCCGAGGTCACCATCACCTCGGTCTCGGGATCGAGGGCGAGCCCCTGGTGCCGGGCGTAATGCGCCGCCACCGCCGCGCGCAGGGACGGCAGCCCCATCATCGGCGGGTACTGGTTCGAGCCCTCGACGAGCGCCCGCGCGCCGCGCTCGCGCATGTCGGCGGGGCCCGGGTCGTCGGGGAACCCCTGCCCGAGATTGATCGCGCCGTGCTCGCGGGCGAGCCGCGACATCGTCTCGAACACCGTGGTCGGGAGGCCGGAGAGGACCGGGTTCATGCGAAGCGGGGGGCGGACATCGGCGGGGTGATACCATGGGGCCGATCCCGCGCGAAACGTGCGGGAGCGCACGCCACCGGCGATTGCTGGCAGGCCTCACGGCTGACGAATGTTGACATTCATCAGCCGTGAGATAGCTTTCGGGAACACGGCCGGTGCGGCGCCGGTGGGCGCGGAACTCCGCCCCCTCGTTCCGTTCCTGACTTGGCGCCGGACCGGTCGTCGCGAGGCCCGCCAATTCGTTGGCGGGCCTTTTCGCGTTATGGCCTCGTCCGCCTGCCGTCACGGATCGCCGGAGCCCGCCATGTCCCCCCGCCGCGCCCTCGCGCTCGCCTTCGCCGTCGGCGCCCTCGGCCTCGGCCTGCGGCGCGCGGTCCCGGTGGCGCCGGTCGACGAATCCTACCGCGACGTGGTGCGGTACTACCGCGCGCTGGAGCGGCCCTGACGGGCCAGCAACAGCACCGAAACATCGGTGCCGTACTGACGACGCATTGACGGGCGATGGCTGCGGCGCAGGGATGCCGAGCGGGCGCACCCGGACCCGAGCCGCGCCCGGCGCGGGTGCCGCAGGGCACGGTCCGTTCGGATGCCGTACAGGCGGCCGGGGCCAGGGTGTCGGATTCGCTCCCCGGGCCGACGAACGGTCGGCCCGCGGACGAAAACAGCGAGAGGATAGGGCGCGACACGGGCGCGGCGGCGTCCGGAACGTGGTCTAATCAGTCATGAACGAGAGCTCACCCATCCGCACGGACACGGCGCGCGCGTTCCAGCCGGACCCGGTCGCGTCGCCCGGCAAGACGCGCCGGTTCCGCCCCTTCCGCTGGATGCTGCTGCTCCTGGCGCTGCTGGCGGCCGGCGCGGTGGCCCACCGCTGGTACGACGGGCGCACGCAGGTCGCGGGCGGCCCCGGTGAGACCCAGGGCAAGGGCGGCCGCGGCGGCGGCAAGCGCGGCGGCATGGACGTGCCCCAGGCGGTCGGCATCGCGCAGATCGTCACCGGCGACATCCCGGTGGTGCTTCAGGGGCTCGGCACCGTCACGCCGCTGGCCACCGTCACCGTGAAATCGCAGATCAGCGGCTACCTCACCGACATCGGGTTCCGCGAGGGCCAGACCGTGAAGAAGGGCGACTACCTCGCCCAGATCGACGCGCGGCCCTACGAGGCGCTGCTCGCCCAGTACCAGGGCCAGCTCGCCCGCGACCAGGCGCTGCTGCAGAACTCGAAGCTGGACCTGGCCCGCTTCCAGCGCCTCGCCCAGCAGGATTCGATCTCGAAGCAGAACGTCGACACCCAGGGCGCGCTGGTGAAGCAGAACGAGGGCACGGTCGCCTCCGACCAGGCCCTCGTCGACCAGCAGCGGCTGAACATCGCCTACGCGCGCATCATCTCGCCGGTGGAGGGCCGGGTCGGCCTGCGCCAGGTCGACCAGGGCAACTACATCACCGCGGCCTCGACCAACATCGTCGTCGTCACCCAGCTCCATCCGATCTCGGTGGTGTTCACCCTGCCCGAGGACGACGTCTCCCGGGTGATGCGCCGGGTGCGCGCCGGCGCCAAGCTCGCGGTCCGCGCCTACGACCGGGGCGACGCCCACGAGATCGCCACCGGCACCCTCGACACGGTCGACAACCAGATCGACGTCACCACCGGCACGGTGAAGCTGCGCGCCCTGTTCGACAACAAGGACGAGGAGCTGTTCCCGAACCAGTTCGTCAACGCCAAGCTCACCGTCGACACGGTGGCGAACGCGGCGCTGGTCCCCAACGGCGCGATCCTGCAGGGCACGCCCGGCACCTACGTCTACCTGATGGACGGCGACGCGAAGGTCTCGGTCCGCCCGATCAAGACCGGCGAGACCGACGGCACGCGGACGGTGGTGCTCTCCGGCCTCCAGGCCGGCGACCGCGTCGTCACCGACGGCACCGACCGCCTGCGCGACGGCGCCCCGGTGCGGATCACGGAGGGTGTCGACGGCCAGAAGGTCACCCCCGCCGCCGACGCCGGCGGCGCCCAAGAGGCCGGACAGAAGCGCGGCCGCCGGCGGCAGCAGCCGTGAGCGACGCGATCCAGACGGCGCCCTTCCCCTCTGCCCGCACGCGGGGAGAGGCCCGCACGGACCTCGTCGTCCGTGCGGGACGCGAAGGCGCAGCCGAAGCGGCGGTGAGGGGGCGGATCCGGACGAGCCTCTTCCGTCGAAGCCCCCTCACCGTCGGCTGCCGCCTCGCTGCGACGACGACGAGGTCGTCGCAGCCCTCTCCCCGCGTGCGGTGCGAGGGGATGCCCACGGATCGCCGCGGTGATCGCCTCCGCCTGTCCGCGAGTGGGCCCCCGGCACGAACCCGTCCCGCCTCTTCATCCTGCCCCCGGTCTGTACCACGCTCCTCATGCTGGCCATCCTTCTCTGCGG
>NZ_JAKSYF010000119.1:0-672 GCF_022829745.1 Methylobacterium sp. E-016 | reverse complement strand
CGCGCCGCGGTCTTTGAGCGCCTGCAACCCCTGCGCCAGAGCGGCCTCCCCTAAGGCGTCCAAGTTCGAATTCGGCTCGTCGAGCACCACCAAGGACGGATTACCGTAGATGGCGCGCGCCAGCCCAATCCGCTGCCGTTGCCCACCCGACAAAGCATTGCCGCTCTCACCCACATCCGTGTTGTAGCCCTGTGGCAGCTGCTGGATCACCTCGTGCACGCCGGCGAGATGGGCGGCCTCAATCACGGCCTCATCATTCACAGGGCCAAACCGCGCGATGTTCTGCGCGATGGTCCCCGACAGGAGCTCCACACTTTGTGGCAGGTAGCCGAGGTGCTGACCCAAGGCGTCCGGGTCCCAATGGTGCAGCTCCGATCCGTCGATCCGCACACTCCCGAGTGCCGGCGCCCAGATGCCCACCAGTGTCCGCACCAGCGTCGACTTTCCAGCCCCGCTGGGTCCGACTACGGCCATGGAGGAGCCGGCCGGCAGCTCAAAGCTGATCTGGCTCAGGATGAACCGGTTCGACCCTGGCGCCGTCACAGCCAGCGAGGTCACCTCAACCTGCCCCTTCGGCCGAGGCAGAGACAGACGCTGGGGGCCTGCCTCCGCAGCCCGGAACAGAGCCTGAAGCCGCCCATACGCCTGACGCGCCCGCAAAAATGAGGGCCA
>NZ_JAKSYF010000035.1:0-8258 GCF_022829745.1 Methylobacterium sp. E-016 | reverse complement strand
ATCCAATCAGGGCAGGCCACGGGCGCTTCGTGGCGCTGAGGCGGGATCGCAGGCCGAGCGCCCATATTCCAGATGTGTTCGCGAAAGACGTGGCTGGTATAGCCGCGGTCCCCCACGACCCATTTGGGCACCCCCGGCAGTCGGTCGAGCAGGGGAACAGCGTGAGGGAGTTCATGGGCCTGACCGGGCGCCAGTTGGAAGGCGATGGCGCGGCCCTGCCCGTCGGCGATCACGCAAGCCTTGGTGCCATACCCGCCACGCGAGCGGCCAACAGCTTCACGAGTGTCTCGCTCGGCTGCAGATCCCCCCTTTTGGCGGCTCCCGCCGCCTTTTGGTGCGCCCGAACGTTCGTGCCGTCGAGGAACACCATACCGAGTTGGACACCGCGCTCCTGCACGAGGTGAAGAAGCCGCTCCCAGACGCCGGCACGCGACCAGCGGATGAAGATCTGGGCAGCCCGCCACCAGGGTCCTAATTCCTCGGGAATGGCTCGCCATTTGGCTCCGTTCTGATGCCGCCAAAGGATGGCCGAGAGCGTGCGCTGCAGATCCTGAGGAGGCGTTTTGGCCTTAGGCCGGCAGGCTTCAACCAGAGGCTCCAGATCAGCCCATTGCGCGTCGCTCAGCATCGTCCCTCCTCCATCAGAAAGACGAAAACGCAAGCCCAGCCAATCTGTTCAGGCGACGACAGGCCCTAAAGGGTGGTGGAGCAAGTTGAGCAGTGGAGCACCCACCGCCATCCGCTCCACCTGCTCCACGTTGCTCCGCTCAACTCTGGGACGTGGAGCAATCCCCTTGCCTCACCGTCACACCTTGCCGCGCTTCACCTTCGCGAGGTGTGGCAGGTGGAGCTCGGGCAGGTGCTTGCATCGACCATTGCGGGGTGATTGACGCGTTGGCCGCGAACGGCATTTCCAGGTCGCGACGCCCCACCGGGGGGGGCGGGTCCGAAGTCGGGGCGTTTGCGGGCTCAAGACCGGTGGTTTCCCGCTCCTCAGATTTAATTCGAAACCGGAGGTCGAAATGCAGGCGGAACAGGGCATCGGATCGCGCTCAGACTAGCCCGATTGCCCGTTGCCGAATCGATGGATGAGGGCGCCTAATCGGCCGCTCAGATGCACGAGGGAGCACGCCACATGGCCCATGTCGTTCACTGCCTGCGCGCCGGCCGCGCCGACACTGAAACCATCGAACACGGCACGATCATCGAGTTCGCCCGCGACACGCCCGACATCGGTGCCCGCGACATGCTGATGATCACGGCACCATCGGGCGGATCGCTGAACCTGAAGCCGGTCGGAAAGCGCGCCGAGGGCGGCACCTACGTGCTGCTGACGGTTCGGCCGGCCTGGACGTTCCGGGGCTGGCTCGAACACGTCGACGGCGGCCGTTGGCGCTTCCAGTTGGAGGCGCGCCACCTCGCCATCCTCGATCGTCTGAAGGGCGCCGCCTAGGCCTCGAAGCGTGTCGGATCAAACTCCAATCGGAAACTAACTCTGAGGAAGGCGAAGCATCCGGTCCCGAGCGCGCAAGGCTGTGACTTTCGACCCCCTACCCACCCAACCGGTCTGCGTCCGATCGCGTGCCGGCGAGAATGCCCTTCGTCACCGGCAGGCTCTGCACGAAGCGGATCACCCGCTCGGCGCGAGCCAGCCCGGCGCGCTCCCAGGAAGGCTTCCGACGGATCAGCGCAGCCGCTGCCTGAAGCTCTTTTCGGCGACCAGATCCTTTCCCACGCGCCGCCATTTGAGCCCTCGATGTGGCCAGGATCCCAGCCAAAAAATCGAAATTAAGTACGAGAAAATTTCAGTAACCGGTCTTTGGCTCGCGACGAGTTGAAATTTCAAAGCCCCCCCCGTGGGAAGCAAGCAAGGTGGCCGCTAGCGTCGCTCGCGATTGGCCTTGCGAAACGTGCCTGTCCGGCAGTTGCCCCGTGATCGTCGGTGTTAGAACTGATCTCGCGGTGCTCTGCGCGAACTGCCATCGTATGATTCACCGGCTGCCCGAGCCAGGCGACCTTGACGCCCTACGAGGGCTTCTCATCCGGCAGTAATATCGAACGAGAGCTTGCGTTCAAAGACCGCTGCGAGTGCGAAGTAGGTACCGATTTGAAAGGTTGATGCGTAGACTGAACTGCACACGATGATAGCGCGAGAGGCGTGATGGAAGACGGGCCGCTCGGTGGGCGTGGCAAGTGGAGCGATCCGCGAGTGCCGAAACGCGGGTGGACCTGCGAGAGCATCGACGATCTCGGCGACGTTCTACAGACCTGCGAAATGTGCGAGGCGCAGGACATTCGATACGTCCATGCAATGAGCCACCCGCGATATCCGGGCATACTGGAATGCGGGTGCGTGTGCTCCGGTCACATGGAAGAGGACGTGCCGGCTGCCAGGGCTCGCGAGGCGGCTGTCAGGAACCGGGCTGCGCGGTGGCGCAACTGGCCGAAACTCAAGCGTTGGTACCGCTCACGATCCGGAAACCTCACCATCGAGAAGGATGGGTGCCGCGTGACGGTCTATGTCGAACGTGGCGCCTACAAGATCTCGGCCGGCCCCATTGGCGTTGGACCACGCTTCGGCCGCCGCGTCTTCGAGACTGAGCGTGCCGCGGTGCTCGCCAGCTTCGACGCATTCATGTGGGCTAAAGAGCGATAGCCGATCGTCGGATCTCAGTCTTAATACTCGACGGTATCGGCTACACCCCCTTGCACTTCTCTAAGGTTTTCGACCAGCCACGCAGCCCGTTCGCTTTTCATCATTCGGTCGACTTCGTCCAATTGCTGCTGCATCGACATAAGCTTGCCAAATTCATTGCCCGGATCCTGAGGGTCGGTGCGTAAGGCTGTCGTGACGTTCGGCACTTGGGCGCGTCGCTTCTTGGTCAGCTCCTCGTAAAGATCCCGCAAATCCTTGTACGCCGGCGTAGGTACCATACCCGTCTCCTATTTGTAGCTTATATTAGCTAATCAGATAAATTCTCGGTATTACGAATGACGACTATTTCTTGATAGCCGGAAAAGCCATTGAGCAGTCATCAATAAGGGCCGCCGGCCACGAACGGTCGCACGCCCTCGGCCGTGGCCTTACCCTCCGCTACCTCGGCACCGTTGCGGGTGAGACGAACGACAACGATGCTGTCGACCGTAGCGAGCGTGAGGAGGCCAGAATGTTCGAGGTGACTGAGGCACTGCCGCAGCGTCGCGCGTGCGCAGCCGAGGCCGAAGGCGTCGAGGACGTCGGCAAGCGCTCCATCGTTCGAAGAGCCGTGGCAATCCTCGCCGATGAGGATACGCAGAACTGCCAGCGCGCGATGGCCGGCGATGATCTCTGAGACCTCACCCGGAGCGGCGTTCGAGATCACGGTCGCGAGCCCGGGGCAGCCTCAACAGGCTTCGCATTTTTGGCTTCGCTGGGCTTGTCGCCAACCACGGCCGGAGCGGCGCCGTGTGCGATCTCGCGGATCGAAGGAAAGCGATCGCTGAAAGCTAGGGCGAACACGATCACTCCGCCGATGATGAGAGGCGCGATGATCGCCGTGAGCAGCGCGACGCCGAGCTGCGTCCAGAACGATCCGGCGGCCTTCACCGTGGCCACGGCCGCGCCAAGCTCGCTCTTCTGCAGGTCCGTCGCGCCGCGTACCTCGCGGAGCAGCGCATCGCGCAATCCGTCCTCGCGGGCTGCCTCCACGTCGGGTGCCATGTAAGTGCGCGCCGCGAGATCGAAGACCGTCGCCGCACGGGTGCGCATCTGATCGAAATCGTAATTCGTGAGATTGCCAATCCAAGTATCGATGTCGTTCGGCGCCGGCATGTCGCCATTCCGATCGATATAGTGCCTAACCCATTCGCGGCGTTGATAAGCAAAAATCGCGTAGGTTAGGAAGTCTTCGACCGGCTCGGCATCTCCCTCGGTGATGCGGTCGAAAACTTCACGATCGTTCTCAGGCATCGATGATCACTTCGCCGCATCGCGTTTGACAGGTGCGTGCGGTGAAGGGCGAAATTCGCCGGTCTTCTCGCTGGCGAGCGCTAGAGCATCGCGCACACGAGCGATGCGGGCCTGGGTCATCGGTTCGCCCGACCTGATCACGATCGTCTTGCCGGAGGAGTAATGCCCGGTCACGGTGCTGCGAGTTCCGATGGTTCCCGACTTCTTGCTCATCTCGAATCCCTGCGGGGCGGGAGAGGCCGTAGGGCCTGCCCGAGGTCCGCGTGCGCCGAATCGTCCGCCACAAGACGCTATGTGGTGCCGTGACATCCTACAACCACGGATGTTGGCGGACGGTTAGGGACGCAGGCGCATGCCGCGAGCAGCCGGGCCGGCATTAGTCCGGCAGGCCCCAATCCCTGGCGGGGTCGTTGCGACGATTGAGGGGTATGCCGCTGTCGCGGCCGATCACCCGCCCGTCGCCGCCGATGAAGTTCTCGTGGGTCGTGTACGTCGTCTTCCCCGAATTCGACTTCATCGAGCCCCGATCGCGTTCCCAGGTCGTGCCATCGAAGGTGAAGACGTTCGCGTGCATCCACTTTCCGCGAGTGCGTTTGGCCCTGCTCGGGCAGTTCGCGTTGACCCAATCCCACCACGCCTTGTTGAGCGTGTCGAAGGTCAGCGCGGATGCGGCGGGTTCGCCCACCGCACGGCCGTCCGTCACCTCCTGTGAGGGTTGAGGCACGGATGCCTCGATTTCGATGCTGTCCACAAAGCCTCGCGCGGTGTCGCGCCCGAAGTGGGCGATCCGGTCACATAGGGCCAGGCGTACGAAAACCCCGCGCCGGCTTGTACCAGGTGTCAGATCCTGAGCTGACATTACATCGAGACGCGCGTGATACGGCGTTGGCCGGATGCGATCGACGAACGGTCGGGCGCCGCAGCGTGACAGCCTGAGATTGTCCGGTACGCTCCCGGTGATTCGTGGGGGTGTGCATGGATTTCGTAGCGATCGACATAGAGACCGCGAACCCGGATCAGGCCAGCATCTGCGCCATCGGCCTCGTAACCTTCAAAGGCGGCGAGATCGTTGACGAGCGGCACATCTACGTTGACCCCGAGGACGAGTTCTCCCCGCATCACACCCGCCTTCACGGCATCGACGCGCAACGTGTAGCTGGCGCACCCACTGTGCCGGACATCCTGGCGCAAATCGGCGAGAAGCACGGTTCCGGCATCCTATTGCACCACGGGCCGTTCGACCGCACTGGCTTCCGCCGCGCTTTCGCCCGACATGGTGTTACGCCCTGGCCGTGCGGATGGATTGACAACCTGATGGTCGCCCGCAGGACGTGGTTCGAGCATCGCGGCGCGGGCGGGTACGGCTTGAAGGCACTGGCAAAGCACTACGGCGTACCACTCGCCGCTCACCACGATGCACTCTGCGATGCCCGCGCCGCTGGCCTGCTGTTCCTCCGGGCCAGTGCCGAGACCGGTCGCACCGTCGAGGATTGGTTCGCGCGTGTGCGACAGCCGGTCGGGCGGCCGTCGAATGGCGGGGCTCCAGAGGTGCAGGCTCTAGCCGAAGTTCTGGCGGACGAAGTGATCGTCTTCACCGGCAAGCTATCTGTGGACCGTAGGGATGCGGAGCGGGATGCCCGTGCGGCTGGCTTCGGGGTTGGCGACAACGTGACCGCGAGGACCACGATCTTGGTCGTGGGCGACCAGGATGTGCGACGGCTCGCCGGCAAGGATGTCAGCCGCAAGCAGATCAAGGCCGAGGCGGCGGTCGATAGAGGGCAGTCGATCCGCATCGTGACCGAGAGCGACTTCCGCGACCTGATCGCTGTCGCCGCACCTTAGCGCTGCCCGGCAGGATACCCGCCGGGGTAAGGTTTTCGAGAAGGGCGCGATGCAAGCGATGATCAATTGAGCGCCCGGATCAGCGCCAGACTCGCGGGTACCGGAGATGAGACGGGATATTTACGTTTCCCCTCCCCATATCCTACAAGCTGAATGCACGAGGACGGAGATGGGCGCGCACGCTTTCCAGGATCAGGTGAAGGAGCTGGCTGCGGTGACGCAGATCCAGCCCATCAGCGTGCCGAAAGGCGCCGAGGTGCTGACCCTGCGGCGCGTTGGGATCGTCCGCACCGTCAATCGGATCATTGACCGGACTTGGAAGCTTCGCGCTCAGTTCATTCTTATTCTTAAAGACGTTCCCGACAAAGCAAAGCTGCTACGGGAAAAACAGAGCGGGCACGTCTTTACGGAATCAAGGGCTTCTCTTGTCAGGATTGTCGAACAGTTGAGCGTCTCGGTGCTCATCGATGGCGATGGTGATGACGTTTCTGTGTTCCTAGATGATCTCGCGACCGTCTGGGCGAAGAAGTCGGCTGATGACGGGCGTTTCATCCGTCGGCTTGCGAAACGTGTTCGCGAGGCTGGTGAGGCCTGCGACGCGCAGTGCATCCGCGTGCGGGATCAGGCTCAGGAACTCCTGGACATCATCTCGCCGAGCCCGATTGAATCAGCAGAGCCGATGCAAGGCCCTAGCAGAAATCAGTATGACGCCTTGTTCTCTGAGATCTTGGCTAAATACCCAGTGATCACGGCTCATCTTGGAAGGTGATCCTGAGCAGCCGATCTGGTTCAGTCCAGATCAAATCGAACGCTTGAACGAGATGGTGGTCGCCGAGACCGGCGAGAACCATCTCGTTCTCAGCCACGACTTGCTCGCCGGTGCCATGGCCCGGCCGGTCAATCTCTTCCTCTACGAAGCTATCACCGACATCATCGTGCTCGGCGTGCGTCTGATCGAGGCCCTGGGCAAGAACCATTGCTTCCAGCAAGGTAACAAGCGAACAGCCTTCGTCGCGGGCATCGCATTCATGCGCAATAACGGCGTGCAGATCGACCTAGCTGATAAGGTGGAGAACGCGGACCTGATCGAGCGCCTTATAACGGGCGAGGCGTCCGCGGAGGATGTCGTGGCGCGATGCCGGGCCGCTCGAATGGCCGCCTAGTCATCACGCTGTGGTTGTCGGGGTAGCGGCTGGCCGTTACAGCCCCCCCCCATGGACAAGCTCGACGCCCTTCTTGACCGCCTTAAGGCCCATCAGCGGGCGCTCATCCTCGCGGCGGCCGAGCACGACACGTTGCCGGCCACGAGCGTCCTGAGGCAGATCGCAGAGCTTGAGAACGCCATCGCGGCTGTTGAGGCGGTTGCCGACGAGGAGCGAGGCCGCCGGCGGTCGTAGCCGTATCAGTTCGCCACTGCCCCCTCGACCGGCGAATGCACATGCCGCGGGACTGCGGGACCGGCGGGCTTTACAAGCGGCTTGTATGTCCCGATATCTCACTCGTCAGCCGGCAGCGGGTTTGGGTCACTGAGCTCCAGCGCTGCCCTTGGTAGCGCGCCGGTTGACTGCCCTCAGAGAAACATTTTGCGGCCGACTGTAATGACATCGAGCTTCTGGCCGATCTCGTGAATGGCTTGAAGCTTTTGGCGCGCACGAAGTTGTGCATCCCGCCATGCCGGCCAACTTTCCGAACTCCCCGCAGCTAAGAATTCATCAATTAGCGATGAATTTTGACGTTGATACTTCAGGGTAAAATAAGCTACTAGATCAACGCATTGTATCAGGCGATTGTTTGCTGACTGTACGAAGTGAATGGAATCAACGATAGATCCAATATAGGTTGGGCGCCAGCCGATGGATGTCCCGCCACGCTTGTATAGTTCAAGGTCGTCGATTAGACGTTGCTCGATTTCCTTATTTTCATCGGCAACAAGCAGCCCAAGAGACGGCTCTGGGGCACTAAGACCCCGTTTCATAATGGGGTGAGCGGCAGGTGTCGCGGGCGTTGGGAGAGTGTCTGACGCTCACCCTGGATCGCCGATGTGGACCCCTACCGCTCGCACCGAGCTTGCGCGCGAAAGCCGCCCCTACGCAACCTGCCTGACCGACGCTGAATGGGCCGTCGTCGGCGCGATGCTGCCTAGTCCCGCATCAAGGGGTCGCCCCTGGCGCTGGCCGATGCGGTCGGTGCTTGATGGCGTCCTGTATGTATTACGGACAGGCTGCGCATGGCGGCACCTGCCGCATGAGTTCCCACCCTGGTCGACCGTGCATCGCTGGTTCTTGCGCCTGTCAGCTTCGGGCGTGTTCGAGCGCCTCGCCCACGTTCTCACGATGGACGACCGCGAGCGAGCCGGGCGTGAGGCCAGCCCGACGGGTGCCGTCATGGATGCGCAGGCGGCACGCTCGGGCGGCGTCGGCGTCGATGGAGAACGCGGCTACGATCCAGCCCGGCGTGTCGTGGGCCG
>NZ_JAKSYF010000033.1:0-15032 GCF_022829745.1 Methylobacterium sp. E-016 | reverse complement strand
ATCCAATCAGGGCAGGCCACGGGCGCTTCGTGGCGCTGAGGCGGGATCGCAGGCCGAGCGCCCATATTCCAGATGTGTTCGCGAAAGACGTGGCTGGTATAGCCGCGGTCCCCCACGACCCATTTGGGCACCCCCGGCAGTTGGTCGAGGAGGGGAACAGCGTGAGGGAGTTCATGGGCCTGACCGGGCGCCAGCCGGAAGGCGATGGCGCGGCCCTGCCCGTCGGCGATCACGCAAGCCTTGGTGCCATACCCGCCATGCGAGCGGCCAACAGCTTCACGAGCGTCTTGCTCGGCTGCAGATCCCCCCTTTTGGCGGCTCCCGCCGCCTTTTGCGCGTAGGCGGCCGGTTTGTCCAAGAGTCTGCCACGGCGGTCGGTTGTTAAAACGAACCCGATTGCCAGGCTTCCGCGTATGCATGCCAGGATCGAAGCGCGAACGGCGACAGGACAGTCAGGTCTCGTTGAATTCCTGACCGTGCCGGCCGACACGTGCCTGCGACCGCAAGTGCTGCGATCGACACACCTGCATGCTAATTGCGGGGCGGATACCAAAAGATTCGCTTAGCGTTGTCACCTGTGTTGACTTCATGTGCTGGAGTTGCCGAATATTGGCTGACTCTCGCATGAGCCAAACGCATGGCGTTCGCATATTCCATTACGCTGAATGATCCTGCCCATCTGTCGCAGGACGCTCTGTTGACCAGCAATATGACGGCGGCGGTCAACGCATGGGCTAGGACCATCGGCGGCATGGGCAGCCTGGAGATCGAGTTCAACGTTCTGTCCTTGCCAACGGGGGTCCTGGCTCAAGGCGGCCCCGTGGTCATGACACCCATTGGAACAGATGCCGGACGTACGCTTCTGCAGAGCGGCGCTTTAAGTGAGCTCCAGAGTGGCATCGATCCCAACGGAAGTGCGGCTGATATCAGCATCGACGTGAGCAGCGCCATGCTGAGCACGGGCCGCCTCTACCTTGATCTGGATCCGACTGATGGCTCCGCCGTCCCTGCGCGCAGCTACGATGGGCTAACTGTGCTCACGCACGAGATGGCACATGGGCTTGGAGTTGTTGGCTTTCGGGACAGCACAGGCGCGCTTCCATCGGATCAGGTGTCAACCTGGGACGGCCTAGTCACTCTGCAATCGGACGGAACCGCTGCGTTCACAGGCAGTCACGCGGTGGCTGTCTATGGTGGCCCCGTTCCAGTCACCACCTTGCAGAACGGCGAGCAGTTTTATCATCTCGGCAATAGCGCCGCAGACACTGCGAGCAGCGATCTTCTCGGCGGGACCGGAGTGTCTGCCGGCCAGACCCGGATGATCTCAGGACTGGACATGGCCATTCTTCAGGATCTCGGTGCGTCGATCGTAAGCACGCCCACGACACCACGCCTCGATACCCACGATGACATCGCTGCAGTTTACAAGTCCGTTCTACAACGATCCGCGTCGCTTCCGGAGCAGGATTACTGGCTCGCGCAGGAAGCGGCTGGTCGCTTGCCGGGTCAGGTGCGCGACTCCATTGTCACCTCTCAGGAAGTGGTCTCCTTCGTCAATCCCATAGTCCGGCTCTATGAGGCTGCCTTCGATCGCCTGCCTGATCCGAGCGGCCTAAGCAACCATGTGTCGGCGCTTCACTTTAATCCTATTGAAACAATTGCATCTCATTTCGTTCAATCCCCTGAGTTCGCCCTGCTCCACGGCGGATCTAGCGTGACGGACACCCTAATCCAGTCGTTCTATGCGAATGCACTAGGTCGTCAGGGATCGTCAGAAGAAGTAGCGGCGTGGGGAATGTCAGGCCTGGATGCCGCACAAATTTTAGTTGGTTTCTCTGATTCGATTGAATTTCAACGCCGCTCAGAGCTGCAAATTCGTGCTTTTGTCTATGGTTTGTCCAACGTGCCACCGAACTCTGCCGTGGCAATTCCGTTGCCTTACGACACTGCCGCGGAGGCTGTCGGTTTCGTCGGTCATTCAACTTATGCACCGCACCTGGGCGATCTGCTCTAAGCTGCGAAACCTCGAGAGTCGAGGCGCACTGCGCTCAATTAAAAACTTGAAGCGTTACATGCCATAGAGGCACCTTTACGAAAAATCTACCAAATTACTATGCTGGCTATAGGCAGCAGAGAACCGAACCAAATTTATTTATGCTCTACGATGTAGGGTATGCTCTAAAGCAACTGCGATGTTATCTTCTCGAAGTGATGCGATGCCGCAGAGCAGATTGATGCATGTGAACGGCCATCACACCGCCTCCTTGCTCAAAGCGAGAGAATGAGGTCCCGCCACCCATTTCTGCCGTGCTCTCGGGTGAGATTCCGATCAAGGATCGCTTGCTGAGCCCGCTTCCCCATCTGGCTGCGCTTCGTAGAATCTGACAGTAGGCGGCTCACCGCCTCAGCCAGAGCTTCGGTATCGAAGAAGTTGACGGGCATCACCTCGTCACCATGGATGAGCACTTCCCGCGTTGGCGCGGTATCTGATACGACCATGGCGCAACCGGCGCCCATCGCCTCGAGCGCAGACCAGGACAGCACGAAGGGATAGGTTAGGTAGGTGTGAACGGTCGAGCGGTTCAGAACGTCGAGATATCCCTGCCGATCGAGGGTGCCGAGAAACTGCACCCGGGCCGCGTCAAAGGTCCCGTCGAGTTCGTCGAGCATCACCGCCTTCCAGGTGCGGCCATCCTCTGGGGGCGCGCCATAGCCACCTTGCTCGGCCCCTACGACTAAGATCTCGGCTTGAGGGTTCCGCGCGAGCAAAGCCGGCAAGGTACGCATAAAGATGTGAAATCCCCGATGCGGCTCAAGATGGCGCGCGATGTAAGTCACGGTATGCGGATCGCGCCCCGGAGCCGGAACCAAACCGCGCTGGTCCAACGGAGGCGGGACAACGATACCCTCGTGAATAATCTGGATCTTGGGTCGAACGAGTTCCGGGAAGGTGAAGCGCTGCCAGAGCGTCGGCGCGACACAGACCTCCGCGTCTTCGAGACTGGCCAGCGTGATAGCATTGCGAGCTCGCATCCGGTGCAGGATCTCAAGCGACGCCGGCGGGAACTCTGGGTCGAAATTTACCTCGCCCCCTTGGCGGAGATAGTAATACTCGCAGTAGCAGACGAGCTTCGCTTGCGGGAACAGGTCCTTGAGGTAGAGCGCCTCGCCCCAGCCAGGGTGGGCCACGATGATGTCTGGCACGAAGCCGTCATAGCTTAATGCGCGCGCCGCAGCCGCGGCTCCCGCAGCGACCGTTGCCTTCGCCGCTAAATCGTCAACGACGATGTCCCCTGTTGTTGCGATCAGCGCGGGACTATAGCGCCGGTAGCGCAGACCTTCCCGTGCATACGGGTTCATACCGATCGCGGCGAGTTCAACATCGTCGCGATGCTCCAAGGCTTCGAGCACGCTGATCAGCTGCGAGGGAAACGTCTGGTGAACCAGGAGCACGCGAAGAGCCATCTGACGCTCTGCTATCACTCGTGCGTGCTGTCGAGAAACATATCGGGTGGCGCGGCGTCAGGCCTTAATCCAACGGCCCAAAGATCGAAGTTCGCTCCACGCCGCACAATCACCTTCGAGAACCCGGCCTCAATCAGGAGCCGTCCGAGACGCTCGGCGGTGAAGGCCGTCTTGTGCGCCATGTAGAGGTTCCCGCCCCGTATCGAGTCGCGATGTCCGTAAAGCATGTCGAGCGGGGTGATCGGGCCAGCCGGAGAGATGTAGGCCACGCTGTCGAGCTTGCCCTGCGCAATCTCGTGGGCGACCGCCTGGATGTCCGGCGTCGTGATGAGCGCAAAGCCATCCGTCCGCAGCACGCGCCGAAACTCGGAGAGCGCCACCGGCACCTCATGGTCGTGCAGATGCTCGATGTTGTGGGAGGACCAGAGCGCCTCGACGGTGCCGTCCAGGAAAGGCGACAGGTCGGTGATCGAACCTACGATGTCCGGACGCACCCGCGGATCGAGATCCATGCGGACCTCGCGCCACGTTCCGTGGTGGAAAATCGGATGCAGCTTCTCCGGGGCGTACAGGCCGCAGCCGACATGCAGCACAGTTCGCTCAGGCGAGGCAACAAACTCGGCTTGACCCTGACTCACCCGCGACTGTCCTCGCCCTCAGCCCTGCGGGAGCTTGGCCCGTGCCGCCGTAATGGAAGGTTTTGCACTTCGCAGCTAACCGCTCGGAGAAAGCTTATACGAGAATGACACGCAGGACGACCATGCCTTTATAGGGTCCTGCTCTCCCAAAGCGAAAAGGCCGGGCATAGCGCCCGGCCTTCCCATTTTGCGTCCGGCCTACGCTCAGTAGGTGTGCGTATGGTCGATGATCTTGATCGATTCGGCGGTGCTTGTCCCTGCCTCGGTGGCCTTCGCAAGATTGACGACAAGATCCTCGCGCGACATGCCGGTCGCCAGCTTGTCCGTCCAGTAATCGTGACCCGCCTGTTCGGCATTGCGGCCGAACATGCCCTGGTAGAGCTGATCGACGAAGGCGCCGTTCGAGAGGTTGCCAGAGGTCGCCTGGAACTCCGGGCTGGTGAGGAAGGCGTGCGCAATGTCCTGCAGGCTGGCGCCGCTCTCGTTTGCGGACCACCAGTGTTGCAGGCCGCTCGCATCGGCGTCGCGGTGCAACACGGCGTCGTACATCCGGGCAATCACGGCCTGTTCGGTCGTGTTCGCATTGATCAGCACGCTGCCGTCGCCGAACTTGACGAAATCGACGTGACTCATGTTCGTGGTCGCACCGGTCTTGGCACTGAACACGGAGATGTTGTCGGCATCGACGCTGGTCAGGAAGTCGGCCTTCTTGCCCGCGAAGTTGACGACGTCGAACCCGGCGCCGCCGGCCACGGTCTGCGAGCCGTCCGGAATGATGTCGAAGCTGTGCGGGGTATGATCGAGCCCGGCGCCGCCGACCGTCGAGACGAACACGCTGTCGGCGGTCGAGGCCGCGCCTTCCTGCGAGGCGGACACCGCGATCAAGACCTCGGCCCGGCTCATCGAACCGGAATTCAAGGCGTTGCCCCAGGCCGCCATGCCGGCAGCGTCAGGGACTCGTCCAAACAGGTTCTGGTAGAGGTTCGTGACGAAAGTCGTGGTGTCGACGTTCGGCCCAATGCCGTGTGACTGCGCCTCGGCCGAGTTCAGGAACGACGACCCCACCTGCTGAAGCGTCATCTGTCCTGAATTGTAGGCATCCCACCAGTGATAAACGCCGGCCGAATCAGCGGTGCGGTTCAGAACCGCCTCGTACATCCGACTGATCACAGCCTCATCGGTGGTCGAGGCCTTCGTGACCGTGGAGCCGTTGCTGAACTGGACGACATTGATGTTCTGTAGCGTCGATGTGTGGCCCTGACCGTCATTGAGGATCAGGCGTCCGGCCGCATCGAGCTTAACCGAGTAACCATCATGCGCATCGGCCGCCACCGCTGCCGGCTTGCCGCTCGAGGTTGTCGGCGTCGAGGCTGCGATCGTGAAGGTGTTACGGCCGGAACCGCCATCAACGGTGGCATTACCATGACCGCCAACAAACGTGTCATCGCCACTGCCAGACTTGACTGTTGCGTTGGCCGTGTTGGTGACATCCACAGAGACGTTGCCGTTGCCGGTTGTCAGGTTGAGGTTACCTGTACCACCGCTCACGCTCGAGGCGCCGGTAGTAAACACGCCGAGGCTGGCATCGCCCGATCCAGCCTGGATGGTCGCGCCACCGCTACCCGTGACACCGAGCGACGCCTTGCCGGCATCGAGAACCACCACACGGTCCGTTGCGCTGTTCAACGTCCCCGTGACGGACCCAGCACCCGACATCACGACGATACTGGCGGCACCGGCACCCGAAACATCCCCGCCCTTCGAGGTGTCGAGGAACGCAACTGGAGAGGTAATCGTGTCGCCGGGAGCAGCGTTCTGAACTTCCACACTCGGTCCCGTGGTATCCTGTCCCTTGGGGAGCTTGGACAGCACATTCTCCAAGGCCTGCTCGAGGCCCTTGGCCTGCGGATTTTTGAGAATTTTGTCCTGAATCTGGCTTACAGCAACACTATATGGGTCGGCCATTTGATGAGTTCCCCAGCAGTTCTAATGTTTATCAGAGGTATGAAATTCAAAATCCCGCCGCTGCGCGCGGGGCTCGGAAAATTCGTGCCGGCTTACGGGCCGCCGTTTCGGTGCGCGTACCGGCGCTTGAAGCCGCCGCCAAGGACGTGCGCTGCCCACGCGAGGCGACCTCAGAGAGTTGCAACCGCAAGCCGATCAGGTGCTCGCGGCCGGTCGGCCCCCTTAGATCGACGGGCGCCGGGGTCGGGCCGATATGGGTTCCATCGCTGAAACGCGCCTCGACGATCAGGGCGTAGGCCTCGGCGTCCTCACCGATCAGCCGGAACGACACACCGTTGATGGCGCGCGCCTGCATGCGGGTGCCGACGAACTCACCGACAACGACGTCCGGCATCCGCCCGAGGCCGAGCAAGGCGCAGCCATAGGAAATGTCGACCTTGGCCGGCCGGCGCGGCCACTGCACCGAGAACCCCTCGATTCGCGCCGCACCATTAATGCCCTCGAGCCAATCGCCGCCGGTGACGAAGACATCACCACGGCGCTCGACATGGGCCGCGATCCGCAGCGGAATGACGCGCTCGGCCGGCGTTGCGTAAGCCTGGCTCTCCCCGCTTGGACCAGCAAGCATGGATTGAGCCGGGCGAGCAGCAAAAGCAGACATGTCGCGATCCAGTCGATCGATCTGCAACGTGACGGCATCCGGCAGATCGCCACCGTTTCCTAATGTCGTAATGAGAACGGTGGAGTCGCGCTCTGCTGTGATCACACATAGATCACCAGGCTGACGTAAAACCCCAGGCGTCGCGCCAGGACTGAACAGCATCCGAACATCGTCCGAATTGTCCGGATCGACAGAAACGACCACACGCGGTGAGACACCGGACACGGCCGTTGCTACGTAGCGCAGCGCGAACATGCCGCGCGCAACTTCCATCGCCCGCACGGACGCCTGTCCGCGCGCCGCTCCGACGCTGTTCACTGGTATTCCCCTCGATCAGTGGCGGCTTTAATCCGCGCTTAACTGCCGTATCTAAAACACTGCACGCTGCGGCGCGTCAAGGGTTTGTTTACCGCAAACCTGCCGAAATTTAGGCAAAACTACGCGTGTAGACTGCGCAAGCGCCTTAACGATGAATCAACCACGCCCTGAAGCAGCGGTGCAACACCACATATGCTAGGACAGCCTGACTGGGGTTTGCCTTCTTGCACATCATCCCGAGGGCTCATGAGCATGTACCAGTCCGTCCAAGCCCTGCAGCAGGGCGCCGAGCACCTGTTATTTGATCTTGCCGACTACGATTCGCTGGCTGAGACTATTTACGTCCCGATCGCCGTCGTGGAGGCGCAGACCCTGGCGCACCATTACCCGCTCGTCTGGCGCAGAGCTGGCGAAACATTCGAACTGGTCGCGCTGCTATCGATTTCGGCCCCGCATTACCTGATGTGGCGTCAGGAATTGAAGCTTGGTCTTCCGCATCCGCTATTGATCGAAGCCTATCCATTGTGCGCCGCATTCAATGCCGAGGGGGCGGAGCGCGGCGCCGTCCTGTTCGACGCTGTCGCGCCAGTAGAAGGAGCGAAGGGTACGCCGGTGTTCAAAGCCGACAGGACGATCTCGTCGGCGGCGGCGCAGAGACTGAATGCACTCCAAGTCTATGCCAGCGATCTTGCGCGCACGCAGGCGTTCACGAAGGCCCTGGCCGGCCAGGGCCTTCTGCTGGATTGGCCCGTGCGGCTGTTGGTCGGAAGCGACGGGGTGGAGCTCGACGGGTTCTGCGTCCTCGATCCGGCTGCCGCCGCGCGCAAGACCCTGTCGGTCCTGGTGGCCGATCATGGCTTTTCCATCGCGGAACTGGCGACCTTCCATGATCTGTCGCTGTTCAATATGCAGCGCCTCGTCGACCGGCATCGCTCCGAACGCCTGCTCGCCCAAGCCGGCCGTGCGGAGACCGCTCGCGCCCAAACCGCCCCAACCTTGGGCCAAACCACGGACGGAGCACCGATCCTATGAGCTTCCCCCGCGTGCCCTTGCGGCCGGATCGTCTGCAGAACCTCCGCTGGAGTTTCCCTGGCACCTACGCGTTCGCCCGCGACCGCCTCACCGTGCCGCTGATCCACACGGAAATCCTGCGGGTCGCCCGTGAGTACCCGATCGCGTTCGCCCAGGAGACCGAGGCGTGGCACCCGGTTGCCTATCTCGGCGACGTCGACGGTGCGGGCAATCGCTTCGTGGGCGCTGACGGGAATTGGATTGCACGCTACGTCCCGTTTTGGCTGCGGGTCTATCCCTTCGTCAGGGACAGCGACGCGGTGCTCGTGATCTTGGATCCCGCCCTGGTGGGCGTGGCAGGGGCGCACGCCTTTACCGACGAGGCCGGCGCGCTCAGTTCCGCCGCGCAGGATGTCAGCCGACAACTGCTCAAGGCCGATCTCGGCGCCCCTGCCCTGCGGGAAGCCTCCGGCGCGCTCGTCGCGGATGGCGTCGCGCAGATGCGTTCCGCCGAGCCTGGCCGCGCCGGGGATCACCTTGCCTTCGTCGCTGCGGCCGGGTCGCGTGAGTTGATCGGTCCGCGGGTGGCGGAGTGGTACGCGCGGACGCCGAGCGCGGTCGAACTGGCGATCGCGGCCGCCTTCTCGAATACGTTCCTGCCGCGCGCCGCTTCCCAGACCGTGCTGTTGCACGAGCCCCGGCCGGCAGAGATACCGCATCCGGCCGCGATTCAGCCCCTCTACGTGCCACCGGCGGCACCGGCGGATCTCGACTGGCTCGATACGAACGAGAAGATCGCCTTCTAACGCGCAATCGGCCTGATCGTGACTGCGAACCGCCAGGGTGAAGGCATGGCTAACCCGGTGTGCTGCGCAGCGTTGCGCCCGCTCGCTCGTTCCGTCCCGCTCGCTGATCTTGGCTGATTGCGCCATTCAATATTCACCCCTCCCGGCGTCGATAGGCGGGATGGGGGGTGCACCGCATCATGCATATGATGCACGAATCAAGACTTTTTTTACCATGCTGTCCGCTCGCAGACCGGATCCGACTGGGTGTGCGTGGCGGTCGCCGATTGTCGGCGTCGCTACGGTAGGATGGATAGACGGGCCACCAGCGTCACGAGTTCAGCCTGGCGGTGGGTCCGTGTCTTGCTGAAAATCGCTGCGAGTTGGCTCCGAACGGTGGCAACCCTCACCCCTTGAAGTTGCGCCACCTCCGCCGTGGTAACCCCACTCGCTAAGAGACCCGCAAGCCGGGCTTCGGCGGGCGTCAGGCCGAAAATCCGCTCCAGCGTAACCTGATTCGGCTGCGGCGTTGCGTCGAGGTCGATCAGGATCAGAACAGTGTGGGGACCGTGCTCGTCTGGATTCGCAAGTGGGACGGCGTGCATGATCAAGGGCCGGAGCTCGGCCCGCTCAACCAGAATCCAGTTCTCGCTCTGAAGCTGAATGCGAGCCCGGCCCAGGGCGAGAAGTCGCTTGATCGTCGAGCGACCGGATTCCGGTTCCGTCACGAGCTCCGGGACGGTACGGCTGAAGGCATTTTGCAGAATACGTTCGGCTTCCGCATTGATCGCCAGCACGGCACCGTCCGTTGCCAACACCACGCCGCCACACCCGGTGCGATCCAAGGCGTTAAGCAGCGGCATTCCTACAAGCACAAGGACCTCGCCCGAGACCCAAAGCCGAGCGACCAGGGTGCAGCCGTTAACCGTTTCAGGTCGAATGGGTTCGCGAATCACTTGAGACAGATGCGCGAGGCGCTCACACTACCTCACCGAGTGAATGAGTCTCCGCGAAAATCTCGACGCGACACGGACCTCCGTCCCGGACCAGGATTTTTTCCTGCGGAAATCCCCGCGCGCCGAGCCAACGCGCCTCGGCCTCGGTGGCGACGAGGACGTGATCGATGACATGCTCGAAGGCGAGGATCAGGCGGTGATCTGCCCTGTGGACGCCGCCCGCGGGCTGATACACAAGCGTCCGGGTCCCGCCCGCACGCCACTCGGCAAGCAGCGGGAACAGGCGCGGCATGCCAACCATGATGGCCGCGTACCCTGCCAGGCATCCGCGAACCTCTCGCCATTCAGCAGCGCCGGGCGCGGGCAACTCGAAGGGGTCACCAAGGTAGCGAAAGTCGGACGGCGCAACCTCCGGCAACTGCAAAATCTCGAGGCTCGCAACGCGCTCGTCCCCCTCCACTAGGGTGCTGTCCGGCTCGCCACACAGGGTGAGACAGAGATCCACGTTCGGTGGCTTTGCCCCGAGAAGCCACTCGGCCGCATCCACGAGCGCGTGTGGATCGCGGTCGGCGACGAGACAGAACGGTCGACGCTGAGCTCCGCGGGCGACGTTCGACAGCGGCGCGCCTCCAATCTCCGCGCGCAGCGCTTCGACCAACTCGCGGCTATCGGCCAACGTCCTCGTCTGCCAGTGCCAGCGCGTTGGCAGCTCCCACTTTGACCCTTCCGACTGACATGCCCGCCACGTCTCGGACGCCTCCTCGAAGACCGTGATCGGTGACCTGATTGGCTCCATCCCATATTTGGGAGCCGCCATTCGAGTTCGGGGCGCGCGGGCAAGATCGGCTTCGAACCCGCTCTCCTTCCGTTTGCACGGTTCCGTGACGGCGCGGGCGAAGACCTCGGTCCGCACCAGTATCAGGGCCACCTCCCCTGCCGCGGTCTCTATGGCATCGCTATCCGGAAGGATCGCGGTGGGCAGGACGAGGGCTGCCAGGCCAGTTTCCGCGTCCGCCGCCGCCTCAAGACGCCGGAGAGCACCCTGGATCACCTTCGCTCGGCTCAGGGCGTCAAACGCCGACGGATCAGCCCAAAGCAGGTAAGGAGGCAAACGCGTCCGCTCTGGCTCGGACAGCGTCTGCCAAAGGCGTGCGGTGAGATCGCTTGGCTGTTCCCGTGTGATCGACCCAGTGGGATCGGTGAAACTCTCCACGGTATCGCCCCTCACGCGTGCGTAGCGCGGGTGATAAGCCTGCTCGAACTCTAGAAGGGCTCTGGCTCGATAGAGCTCGGGATGACGCTGCCGGAGCGCATTGAGCAGGACCGGGCGTTGTCGGGAAGCACTTCGCACCATGCTTTCCGGGCGATACCGGTAGTCGAGCCCCATCTCGGGAAGGCAGGCCCCCCGGAAGCCGCGGCGAAACGCTTGAAGCCAGAACTCCCAATCCTCATAGCCGTCCCGCATCGTCTCGTCGTAACGCACGCCTGCTTCGAACACCCGCCGGTGGATCAGCGAGCTGGCCTCCATGAAGCTCCCGGCGAACAGAAGGTGCAGGGGGGTGGCCGCACATGCCACATGCCCCGACCAGGTCAGGCCGAATTTGTTGAGTTGCGGGTAGATCCAACTCGCGCCGGGATCAGCGACGAGCGCGGCATAGCCACGCTCAAGCGTGCGCGGCGTCAGCCGATTGTCGGCGTCGAGCAGATAGAGCGCCTGCAGGCCCGGCCACGTCGCGAGGGCGCAGGCGATGCCGGCATTGCGGGCCGCGCTCAGGCCACGATTTGGGGTGCGCAAATATCGCACGCGCTCGTCCGCCAGGGCGAAGGAGAGACCGAGTGCGGCGGTCTCGGGAAGAGGACAGCCGTCGTCGACGATCACGATGCCGTACGGGACGGCGAGTGTCTGCGCCAACGCGGATGCAACGGACTCGGCTAAGAACTGCGGCTGCCGGTAGACCGGGATGATAACAGCGACCAGGGGCGCGTTCTCCGCCTGACCGTCGCGGGTCGCGGACGACCGTGTCGGCTGCGACGTCGAACCAGAATTGGCCAAAGCGCTCACGTGTAAATCCGGAACTGCGTTAGGACCGCCCAGGTCGCCTCAGGCACAGGGTCCGCAGCTGCCCTCACCGCAATGGTGATGTCCTGAGCTTCCTGAAGCGGCTCGGGGAACAGAATCACGACTGCCTGCGCTTGGGAGCCACTCAACGCGACCTGCCGGGCATAGCGCTCCGATCCATCCGACGCCGAATCGAGCGGCAAGGCATCGCCGACCCGGATGTCGAGGTCGAGGACGCACGGCAGCCCGCCATGGACACTGGCATGGACGGTAAGCCCACGGGCGCCCGAAGGGCAGCCCGCCGGGATATGGCCACGCCCGCCCGGTCGGCAGAGTAGCGCGCGCAGATCTGGCAGGTGCAGCAGCGCGGATGGGACGTTGACGGGCACCGCCTCGCCGTCTTGATCGTCCATGATGTCTTGAGCGTCGACAATACCTTGAGCGTCGGCGACGACTTGGGCCAAGGTCTCGCTGGGTATGGCTCGCAGGGCGTAGGGCGGCGGGTTGGATACATCCGCACCGATTGGCAGTACAGTACCGGGCGCGTGCGGCGGCGACGTCCCAGGTACCGCCGCGTAGAGGCGCATGGCTAGGGAATGGGGTGCGATGCTCTCCCCTGTTCTGACATCACTGAGTTGCGCAGCCACCAGCGGCTGCACGCCGCTCAGGGCGAGATTGGTACAGCTCAATCGTTCGGAGGCAGATTCGATGACGAGGGCGAGGGTGCGGGTGAGCCCGGCATAGGCGCGCGGCAGACCGAGACGGATCCAGCCATCCCGCGTTGGCGGCGCCACTTCCCAGATCGCGTTCGCTCGCCCCTCTTCAACGAGGGACAGTGTGACACGCAGTGGCGCTCGTCGCTTCGAACCGGCCGTACAGGCGAGGTCGATGGCGGCCCATCCGGTGCTCGCCACCGGAAGGAGCTGCCGCAGGGGAACGCCGGGGCTCAGCTCGATCTGGGTTTCGTAATCCGGCTCCGTCGTCGCGAAGGAGCAGACCAACTCGGCGATGCCAAGATCGCCGATGAAGCGGTCGAGACCTGCCCTCTGGCTCGCCAGGGTCTCAACCTCGGTCCGCAGACTTGCCACGTGGCGAGCATGCAGGCTTGCCGCGCGTGCCAGGGCGTAGGTGTGAGTCAGCAGGCGTTCCAGCAACGCTCGGGCGATCAACGCCGCTGGCTCGGAATCAACGAGCAGAACGTCGGGCGCGTCGCCGATGCCGCGCTGGCTGAACCAAGTCTGCACCTGTCGCATCAGTTCGGCCGAGTTGCGGGATGCGAGGAGGCCGAGGCAGGGGATCGGCGCTAATGGCAGCGTGACGACCGTGCCGTCCTGGTCGCGAATCATGAGACCAGCGGCATCAAGGCTCAACACCTCCAGGCATTCGACCCCTTCTGGGAGAGCAGGGAGAAATCCGATGTCGGCGGATGCGAATAGGACGTTGACGGTCTGCATCAGTCAGGTCAGCCCCGGCTGCGCAGGAACTGACAACGGGCAAAGGTCCGCGTCAGCTCCCAGCCAGAATGATGCGGCTTGCTCGGTTCGAGACCGATCTTGCGTGCGTTCAGCACCAGCCGGTAGGCGAAACGGCGGACCATACCCTTCGATGCCCGAAGCCCTGCCGCTCATACCAAGCCCGCGATCCTCTCGTGCCAAGCGCACCATCATGACCGGCCCGCCTCGCCGTGACTGTTGCGCATCTGCAGCGTTTCCATGATCCGCCTCCAAAGGCTCAGGCATTCTGTGTTGGTGATCCCTGTCCAGTCGGTCTCACTGGGCACTCGGCCGACCGCGAGGTCGTAGCTAATCCGCCGTCTTTCCGTCAGCTGACCGTCCCAAACGGACGCCTGAAGATCGGCAAGATCTGCTCGAAGTCGACGAAGGTCGGAGACTTCCCGTCCAAGACGGCGCGCGGGAACCTCCGTCGGCACGATCAGGAACGGCTTACCAAGATCCAGCACGGCCTCGGCCGTCGCACGCACCGCCCAGCGATCAGCCCCATCGCATTTCGTCGGGATGATGACGATGTCGGCCGCTGCGATGGCGACGCCCGCAACCGCCGTGCGGCCCGCCGGTGTATCGATGACGCAAAAATCGATCGCGCTCTGGCGGGTGCGCGCGAGGATCGCTTCGAGATCCGCACTTCCCTCGACCGCCAGGGCAGTCAGCGAAGGTACCGCCGTGCTCCCCGAGCGCCGGGAAGCCCAGTTGATCGCCGTGTGCTGACCGTCATCGGTATCGATCAGTAGCGCGCGCAGATGAGCTTGCGCAAAAAGAGCTGCGAGGAGAATGCTCACTGTGCTCTTGCCCGCACCACCTTTGCGAGCCGCGACCGTCACGACATGCATGCGCAACCGGGATCACATCGAAGAGCGAGGGTGCAGCGATGCGAGCAGCGCCCGACGCACTCTCGGATGGAAGCCGTCGCTTTGCTGTTGATCCCGCGGTACCGCGAGTGCGGTTTGGGTGGCACGTCACCCAAGATGCGGGATCGGTACCTCAGGCGATTCATGGTCCTTCCGCACCCGCCGCAGCCCGACGCGCCTCGATCCGCCGCATCAGTGTCGACTTCGCGTTATCGGAAATCTCCGCGTCGGATTGACTTAACGCACTACAAACTACGCGCTGCTGCTCCTGATCCTCCGGCAGATTGCCCTCGGTAGTGAGGACGATCTTCCGCCATGCACAGCCGATGATCTCTGAGCGTGGCAGCGGGGGACATCCCTCGACGTAGCAGGCGGCGAGCTTCCGCTGACTGATCAGGTCTCCAGAAATCGCATTTGTGACGAGTGCCGATGCATCGTCCTCGTCGCGACGGGCCTGGAAGGCGTGATTGATGATGTAGCCGGTGCCTACGACGCAAATCAATGCAGCGCATAGTGCCAGAGCGTTGATCAGCGAGTTTGCGAACTTGCTATCGAGATTCATCGAGCAACAGCCAGTTCAGACAAGCCCGCGACAGTGCAGGAAAAACATTTGGCAGCATCCCGTTTGTGACAAGCTGCGCTTGAGCACAACCTTCTGCCTTGGCCCATCGCGCTTCGCAAGGACGCACTGAGGACGGGGGCACCGTTCGCCTCATACCAGCGGATTGCACTGGACCGGCATTCATTCGCCCCGGTGCCCACACAATCGCCGTTCTGCAATCCTTGTCCCGGTGAGCTCCGGCTCCGAC
>NZ_JAKSYF010000030.1:0-2625 GCF_022829745.1 Methylobacterium sp. E-016 | reverse complement strand
TCAAGCCAAGAGGAGGCCGTGCAGGGACTGATCGGCATGGTTTGCGATGTTCTCGTGGCTCTGGGCGAAGCCGATGAGGAGATCGGCCCGGTCCATGCTGTGGCTGTCGAGGGCGTTGGTCCAGTAAGCCATGCCCTCCGGCTCGCCCGCCCGGTGCAGGGCGTTCTCGTAGAGCTCGGACACGAAGGCGGCATTGCTGGTGGCGGTGCCGAAGTGCATCACGAACTCGTCGGAGGCCAGGAAGCTCTGGGCGATGCCCTTCAGGCTGGCACCGTTGTCGAGCGCCTCCGTCCAGAACCGCAGGCCCTGCGCGTCGGCCGCACGGTCGAAGGCGGCCCCGTACAGGTGAGCGGCCGCGCCGGCATGACCGTCCAGATCCAGGGCCACGGTGTGATCGCCGAACTGAACCCGCTCGACGCCGGCAAGGGTATCGGCCTTGCCGTCCGCGCGCGTCAGCTGCCAGGTGCCGTTGGCCGCCTGCGTCACGCTCCAGTCCTTGAGCGAACCCGTCTCCACGAGCGTGTCGAGGCCGGCTCCGCCCGTCACCTGGTTGCGGCCCGATCCCGCGACGAAGGTGTCGTTGCCCGCCCCGCCGACGAAGACGTCGTCGCCATGGCCGCCGATCAGCACGTTGCCGGCATCGTTGGCAATCAGCGTCACGTGCCCGTCACCGGCCACCGCTGTCTTGATCAGGCTGTCGGCACTCAGGTGCAGCGCATGGCCGGCAATCGTCGAGGTGGCGCCCGCATGCAGGTCGATCACGTCGGCGCTCGTCGTGGCGGCGGCATTGATCACCCCCATCCCCGAGGTGCTGTGGATCGTGTCGCGGCCAGCCCCGAGGCCACCATAGGCATCCGTGAACACGAAGGTGTCGTCAGCGTTCACGTCCGCGCCGTGCAGCGACAGCGTCGCGCCCGTGAACGTCCCCGTGGCCGCGCCGGCGCCTTCGCTGATCCGCAAGGTCCAGGTGCCCAGGCCGCCCTCGCCGAGGAAGGCGTTCGAGGTCAGGCTGAAGCCCTGGAAAGGTGTGGCGCCGCCGACGTGATCGAGGAGCGTGCTGACCGTGCCGTCGGGCGACACCAGCTGCACGGTGAGGTCGCTCACCCGGGCATGGCTGCCGGCGAGATTGATCTCGGCTGATTCGACGTCGATCGCCTTGTTGATGGCGAAGCTGTAGCTGACGCTCGCCCCGGCCGTCAGGGTCTTGGCCTGGCTCGCGCTGACGTCGAGGTTGAGCTCGTTGGCCGAGGTGCTCTGCGCCGTCCAGGTCTGGGCGAGGCGCACGGCGGTGTGCGCGTTGATGACGCCATAGCCGGTGTCGTTGGAAAACAGCATGCCGCCGCCGTTCCAGTGGCTGTCGCCGTTGGTCACCGTGGCGATGCTGCCGGGCTGCTCGGCGGAGTAGGCCAGGATGGTCTTGACGTCGCGCCAGCCGAGGTTGGGATTGGCCTGGAGCATCAGCGCCACCGTGCCGGTGACCTGGGGCGCGGCCGCCGAGGTGCCGCCGAACGAGTCGGTGACATCGCCGGCCGAATAGCCGGCGGCCCCGGCCAGATCGGTGGTGGTGATGGCGCGTGCGCCGCCCGACGAGGGGGCCGAGACGAGAAGCGCCGCGCCGGGATTGGAGTAGGCCGCGACCTGGCCTTCCGAAGTCACGGCGCCGACGGTGATGAGGCGGTGATCGTTCGTAAAATTGGACAGATTGGTGTCGCCGCCGGAGGCGCGGGCGTTGCCGCCGGCCACGACCTGGACGGTGCCGAGACCGTGCCGGCCCTGGTCGGCGGCCGCGTCAAGGTTGCCGAAGAAGGTGGTCCAGGTGGGCTGGGCCTTGTTGACGTAGAGGGCGGCGTCCCAACCCCAGGAGTTGTTGGTGACGTCGAAGCTTGCGGCGTTGCCCAGCGTTGCGGCGATGGAGCTGGTGGTTGCACCCACCACCTTGAAGGTGGTGAGGCTGGCCTCGTAGGCGACGCCGATGGGGGCGCTGGCGGACGGCTTGGCGTTGATGACGCCGGAAACGGCGGTGGCGTGCTTGTCGCCGTCGTCGAAGACGCCGACGGAGACGCCCTTGCCGGTGACGGAGGTCCAGGCCGAGGTGGCGCTGATGCTGGGGGCGGTCGCGTGATCCTGCAGGTTCCAGAGGGCCTGGGACGCCGTGGCGGAGACGGCGTTCTTGAGGGAGATCTGGTTGGCGAGGATGGACCAGGTGGTGGGGGCCGGCATGGGACTGCTCCGAAGAAGTTGGGAGCAGAATGGTCTCGAACGCTGCATTACCGGTTGAGATCTGTAGTTAAACGAAGGACAACGCCAGCAATGGCTAGCAAACTCTCAAGTTATGTCCCGATTAACCTCACCCAATCGTAAGATAATCTCCCGTTAAGTGCGCTGATTCGCTTGTGAGATCGTTAACTGAACGAATGGTTGCAGAGGCGCAGTGCACGAGGCGCAAAGCGCGGACGATCGCCGGAGGCAGATCGACGGCGCGTCGTCGGAGCCGGAGCTCACCGGGACAAGGATTGCAGAACGGCGATTGTGTGGGCACCGGGGCGAATGAATGCCGGTCCAGTGCAATCCGCTGGTATGAGGCGAACGGTGCCCCCGTCCTCAGTGCGTCCTTGCGAAGCGCGA
>NZ_JAKSYF010000029.1:0-395 GCF_022829745.1 Methylobacterium sp. E-016 | reverse complement strand
GTCCACACGACCGCAAACGGTATGCGACTACCCCACCAGACCCGTACCCGCCCCGGGACGGGACCGCAACGACGATCGGCCGGTTGGGGGGGCGCCGAGCGGCGCGGTCACGAGACGAGGCGGACACGGACCCTTAAACGCAACGGGCGCCCGGGACCCCGCCGCCCCAGCGGGAAGCGGCGGAATCTGCGGGTCGGGTCGGAAGGCGCCCGCGGACAGGCCGAGGGGGGCGGGTTGGGTAGCCGAACGAGCTGTTCCCTCCCCCCCCTGCGGGGGAGGGTGGCCAGGGAAGCGGGTCGGGAGAGGAGAGCGCCGCTTCCGGAAATGTCGCTCCCCTCTCCCGACCCTCGCTCACGCGAGGCCCACCCGCCCCCGCAGGGGGGGGAGGGGAAGGT
>NZ_JAKSYF010000027.1:0-420 GCF_022829745.1 Methylobacterium sp. E-016 | reverse complement strand
CAGAACAGGGTCGAGGGGGGGGCTGCGACGGGAGCGAGATCGAGCAGGAGGAGGATGAGGGGCTGAGCCGGGAGTCGGCACGGGCACCGGGCGGTGCGTGTGAGACGGACGGCCGGAAGCTCGGCGATGTCGCGCGGGTCGACCATGGAGAGGCCGTTGCCGCCGAGCGGCATGGGGTAGACCGGGTGGTCCACCATCACGGGCCGGATCATCGCCTCGTTGTCGATGAAGTAGGTCCGGCGCAGGATCGTGGCTCCGAAGCCCATCTGCCGCAGCATCCGCTCGGCCCCGAACTTCACCGCGAAGTGCGGCACCTCGACGGCGCGGTCGGCCCCGAACACCGACAGGTAGACGACCCGCTCGACGCCGGCCTCGCGCGCGAGGTTGAGGGTGACGATCGCCTGGGTGAACTCGTCGCCG
>NZ_JAKSYF010000023.1:0-3676 GCF_022829745.1 Methylobacterium sp. E-016 | reverse complement strand
TGCCTGGCGCCGGCGATAGAGGCCACGACCAGCCAGAGAAGCAGCACCGCGGCGATGACGGCGAGGCTGAACGGGAGGGGTCGGCGCAGTTCCGAGCGATAGTCGATAGCCATTGCGGTCTCGCGGGCTTGGAGGGTTTGGTGTCAGATCGAGGAGGCAGACTCGCCCGGGGTCGGTTCGGCGCCGGCGGCTCCGGGTTCGGGACCGCGAACGGCCGGGGCCGAGCCCGCATGTCCCGCCTCGACCAGCGAGCCAATCATCGTCAGCAGCGCGCGGTGCTCGGGCGATCCGTTACCGGAAGCGAGGAAGACGGCAAGTTCGATCCGGGACGGAGCCCCACCTGATGGTTCGTTCGGCTCGTGGAACACGAACACGTCAGCCGCATCGTCACCCTGGCAGAGGAACCACTGGTCGTCGTTGCCACTGGCATGGATTTGCGTTCGCATGGTCGGCATCGGCAGGCCCTTCCGGTGGTGGTGCTAGAACTCTGTCGGCTTGATGCCGGCCTTCTCCAGGCGCTGCTCAAGCTCGGCCAACAAGGCTTGTACCGCCTGCCGCACGGGCATCTGCACCACGGGGTCGAGGGCGCGCATCGTCGCGTACAGCCCGGCCGCGGCCGCCCCACCGAGGAGCGGGGCGAGTACGAACAGCCAGAGCTGCCCCACCGCGTCCCAGCCGGCGAACAGGGCCGGCCTGATGCTGCGGGCCGGGTTGACCGAGGTGTTGGTCACCGGGATCGAGACGAGGTGGATCACGGTCAGGGCGGCGCCGATGGCGAGCCCGGCGAAGCCAACCGGCGCCTTCAGGTCGGTCGCCCCGAGGATGGTCAGGACGAGGAGCGCCGTCAGCACGAACTCGACGATGAACGCCGCCGTCATGTTGTAGTAGCCCGGCGAGTGCGCGTCGTAGCCGTTCGCGGCGAAGCCCGAGGCGACGTCGAAGCCCGGATGGCCCTGCGCGACGACGTAGAGGAGGGAGGCGGCGACGACCGCGCCGAGGACCTGGGCGGCCATGTAGCTGGGCAGGCGCGCGGCATCGAACTTCCGGCTCAGGGTCAGGCCCAGCGTGACAGCGGGATTGAGATGGCAGCCCGAGATCGGACCCAACGCGTAGATCATCGCCATCAAGACGAAGCCGAACGACAGGGCGACCCCGGCGTAGCCGATGTGGTCGGCTGCCAGGACGGCGCTGCCGCAGCCGCTGAACACCAGGACGAAGGTGCCGATGAACTCGGCGAGGTAGGGACGCATCAGCGGGAGTCCATCGGGGTGGAGGTGACCGCCGCCGCGGCGTACCGGTCGGGATCGCGCACGGCGCGGTAGGTCGTCGACGCACGCGGCCCCATGCCCTTGAGCAGCATCACGGCACCAAGGCACATCAGCAGCACCGGCACCGGGTTCCGTCGCACCGCCTCCAGCGCGCCGTCGTAGAGGCCGGCCCCTGTCGCGTCGCGCCGGACGGTGCCGAGCACGTCCTCGACGATCCCGGTGGGGGTGAGGAGCTGGGTCAGCCTGCCCAGCGTCCGGTCCAGGCGGCCACGGCTTGCTTCGATCTCACGCTCCAAGCCATCTGCGTCACTCGTCATGCGTCACGTACTCCTTGATGACGACGGCATCCTGCCGGAGCTGCCGGCCCGTCCGGGTCGGTATGAGCCCGTCGACCGAGAACCGGCCCTTGGCCATCAGTGCCATGACGACGCCGATGACGAGGAAGGTGGTGCCAACGATCAGGGCGGCGAGCGCCTCCGAGCCGACGATGGTGGCGAGCCACTTCACCAGGGCGTCGACCAAGACCAGGAAGCCGACGACGGCGAACACGGCTGCGGCGGCCATCGCCGCGAGGCCGACGATCAGGCGGCGCAGGTTGCCGGCCATCTCCTGACGGAACAGGGCGATCTCGCCCCGCAGGACATCGCCGGCACCTCGGAGTGCCTCGGCCATCAGGCCCTGGAGCCCGCCGGACGGCGGGGGGAACGGCGCTCACGGATACCCGCCCCAGGGCTGCCTGGGCTCACCACGGGACTTGAGCGCATCGCCGTTCCCGGACCGCAGGAGGTGGAAAGTGCCATACCCCAGCGCACCAGCCACCAGGGCCGTCGCCAGCGGGTTGCCTCGCGCCACCGCTTCGGCGTCGCGAAGGAGTTCGCGTAAGCCACGGCGTGCGACGTGGTCCGAGAGCGCGTCGAGGTTGTCGGCGACCGTGTGGACGAAGGGCTTCGCCCGCGCCTGTCCGTCAAGCTCGTCGCTGCCTGAACGCAGCGCCCTGGCGAGCTCGGACAGGAAGCTGGCCGCCTCGGTCCTGCGCCGGTCGGCATAGCCGCTCGCCTGATCACGCACGGCGTCTGCCAGGCCCGCCGGCGAGCGCGCCGCCTGCATAGGGCCGTCGGCGGCGGGTGATGGTCCCGCAGATCGGGTCGGATCGTTCATGGTGCTGCTCCGGACCTGCGGGACGATGTTGGAACGGGGGACCGACCTAGCGGCGACCGTGGACGACCATCGCGAGGAGGTAGCCGAGTGCGCCCGCCATCGCCGCCATCATCAGCGGGGACTCCTTGGCGTAGCTCGTGACCGTGTCGGCGCCCTGGCGGTAGGCGCGCTCGGCGTCGGGGAAGGCATCGCGGCCCTGCTTCAGCGCGCCCTGCGCAAGATCGCCGGCCTGGTCGGCCACGTCTCGGACGGCGTCCTTAGCCTGCCCGTACAGGTTCTCGACGTTACCCTTGGCTTCATTGGCGGCGCCTTCGGCCTTCGTCTCACGGTCGCCGGTCACGTCGCCAACGGCGCCCTGGACCTTGCCGCCGAACTCCCTCGCGGCACCGGTGATGCGGTTCTCGTCCATAGGTGTTCTCCTGAGTGAGGCCGGACGCGCGGGATGCGCGTCCGGCGGTTGCATGAGGTCGCGTTACTTCTTGGCGCTCTTGCCGTGGGCCTTGGTCGAGCTCTCGTGCGCCTTCTCGGAGTGGCCGTGAGCCTCCTTGGAGTGCTTGGCGGCCTTCTCCTCGTCGCCCTTCTCGTGGTGCTCTGCTGCGGTCTTGTGCGACTTGGCGGCGGCTTCGTGGTGCTTGGCGGCCTCGTCGTGCGCGGTCTTGGCCATGGTGGTTTTCCTCGGATGGCACCGTCACGGTGCTCGTTACGGTCGTGTCGACCGGCGCGTCCGGACGGGACGGATCCCGACCGGCGTGCGGGGTGTCTCAGGCGCGCCGCCTCAGAAGGCGGGCAGCCTGCCGTCGGGGGTGTAGCGGTCCACCGCCGCGGGAAGCTCCCGGGAGAGCCTGGAAAGCAGTTCATCGTGCGACAGCCCGGTCTGCCGAGATAGGGCGTCCATGACATCAGGACCGATGGCCTGGCGCAGCTGGGGCGGGGCGATCTCGTGGTTGGGACCGTGGTTCACCCAGGAATCGGCGGCCGCGCCGTGGCCGTTCTGCCGGAAGCTCTCGACCATCTGACTCAGGCCCCCGCCGAGCACGTTGCCGACGCCGGCCCTGCCGAGCGCACCGCCGATGTTGCCGAGCAGGCCCCCGAGGCCGGCCTGGCCGGGCGCGGCCGCGGACCCCGCTTGAGGCGCTGAATGACTGCCGCCGAGCATCTCGACGATCTTGTCCTTGTTCTGGAACCCAGCCACGGCGAGCAGGCCGAGCAAGGCGGTCATGGAGGGAAAGCCGTCACTCATGTTCGTTCTC
>NZ_JAKSYF010000019.1:0-678 GCF_022829745.1 Methylobacterium sp. E-016 | reverse complement strand
CAGGGTTGGATCGCGACGATCGAGGACGTCAGCGCGCGCAAGGCCAGCGAGGCGCGCGCCGACGAGGCGGCACGCCAGGATCCGCTCACCGGCTTGCCGAACCGGCTGCTCCTGCAGGAACGACTCTCCGAGGCCCTCGTGCGCCTCCATCGCAACGGCGAGAAGTGCGCGCTTCTCCTCGTCGACCTCGATCGCTTCAAGCCCGTCAACGACACGCTCGGCCACCCGGTCGGCGACGCGCTCCTGAAGAAGGTCGCCGATCGGTTGCGCTCAACTGTGCGGCCCACCGATACCGTGGCGCGGATCGGCGGCGACGAGTTCGTCATCCTGCAGACTGGCGTCCGTGAAGCCAGCGACACGCAGGCCCTGGCCCGGCGCCTCGTTGACCTGATCGGCCGAACCTACATGATCGACGGGCACCTCCTGACGATCGGGGCCAGCGTCGGCGTCGCCCTGGCGCCCAGTGATGGAGATAGCGACGAAACGCTCCTGAAGAACGCCGACCTGGCCCTGTACCGTGCCAAGCTCGACGGACGTGGCACGTACCGCTTCTTCGAGCCCGAGATGGACGCGCGCATGCAGGCGCGCCGCCGGCTGGAGCTCGACATGCGTCAGGCGCTCGCCCGCCGCGAGTTCCAGCTGCACTACCAGCCGCAGATGCAGCTCGACGGCGATCGG
>NZ_JAKSYF010000014.1:0-22656 GCF_022829745.1 Methylobacterium sp. E-016 | reverse complement strand
GACGAGCAGCTGTTGCTGTTGGCCGCAGTCGTATGCAGCGTCGGCATCTACGCCTCATCCGCCATCGCCGCTCATGCGGCGCGTTCGGAAGGCGTAGCTCGGCGCAAATGGGGCATCGTCAGTATCGTCGCCGCCGGCTGTCCGTAACCGTGCTGGCGCGCGAGGAGGTGCCCTTCGCCAAGCGCTTCGGCGAGGCGGTGGGCGCAGCGCTGAAGCAGTACCATGCCGACAACGGCGTCACGTTCGAGACCGGCTCCGTCGTCAGGATCACTGGCATCAGTCGTGTCGAAGCTGTCGAGACGAAGGACGGACGGCGCCTCCCGGCCGACATCGTTCTCGTCGGCGCAGGTGCAGATCCGGAAAGCAGCCTGATCGCGGACGTCGACCCCGGCGAGGGCGGCGGTCTCGAGGTCGGCGGGGACCTCAAGCTCGCGGACGGCGTCTGGATCGCAGGCGATATCTCCGCTTTCCCGGAGAGGGCGAGCGGCGAGACCGCACGGATCGAGCATTGGCGTCTCGCGCAGCAGCACGGCACCCATGTGGCCCATGCCATCCTGGACCGAAGCGGCGTGTTCGCAGGTGCTCCATTCTTCTGGAGCAACCAGGGCGACAAGCGGCTCGATTACGGTGGATACGCCAAAGGTTTCGACCGGATCATCGTTCAGGGCGACCCCTCCGCCCTCGACTTCATCGCCTATTACGTCACCGGCGACAGAGTGACCGCCGCCTGCAGCATCCGCCGCAACAGTGCCTTCACCGCCTTCCTGCACTTGCTCGGCCTCGGAAGTCTTCCCTCGGCGGCCGAGATCGAGGCCGGGGCGGACCTGCCCACCCTTGCGCGCGAGGCTGCCTAGCGGCTGTCCGGCAACCGATCGCGAACCGCGGCAAGGTCAGGCGCTAGGTTCAGGGATCAAGCCGCCGGGTCGGCGTGGCGCCGGCCCTCCGTTCTTTCGTGCCGCGCGGACCGCCGCGCCCCCAGGGCATCGGCGGTCGGATGCCCTCCGGCGTTCACGACCGATCGGAATGGGCGAATAGCCGACATGCGTCGCATTCCGCGCTCACGTCCAGTTTCTCGGGTCTGCGTTCCAAGAGTAGACTTGCGGAAACCTAGCCGCCTCGGACGTTCCGCTCTCGACCCTTCCGGACCCTGGGGAGGTCCGCTTCTCGGTAGCTTGGTGGAGGATGACCTACGTCCAGGTCGAAAGGATTGGGGGTTGATCCGCTTCGGGGAACCCAAGCCATGAAGCGGACCTTCGTTCGGGCAACGACTTTCGGCAGGTAGACTTCGGCGAGGTTTGGCCGGGCGGTCAGACCAGCCGTGCGCCGCCGTCGATGTGGAGGGTCTCGCCGTTCATGAAGCCGTTGCTCATGAGGAAGACGACCGCTGCACCAGCCTCCTCCGCCGTGCCGAGACGACGCTGGGGGAGCTTCTCGGTGAGGGCGGCGACGTAGGCGTCGCGATGCGTGCCCAGCGTACGGGAGAGAAGCGGCGTGTCCGTGGTGCCGGGTGAGAGCGTATTCACGCGTATCGGCGCGAGTTCCAGCGCCAGACCCCGGGCAAAAGCCTCCATCGCGGCCGAGGCGGCGGCGAGCACTGCCGTTCCCTGGGCGCTCGGGCGATCCGCCAGCGCTCCCGAGATGAAGGTCACGGAGCCATCGGAAGCGAGGCGTTCACCGAGCGTCCGTAGGGTATGGACGGCCGCCCAGATCCGCTCGTCGAAGGCGCGCTTCAGGTACTCGACCTCGGCATCCAGGACCTTGCCGGCGACGAAGGTGCCGGCGAGGAGGACGAGGTGGTCCACGTGCGGGATGTCCGCGAGGGCCTGTGCGATGGTCTCGGGCTTGGTCACGTCGGCCGCACGCCAGCCATTGAAGCCGTTCTCCGTCGCGACCCGCTCCGCGCCCTCAGGGTTGAACCCGACGACGATGACCTTGGCGCCCGCGGCCTTGGCCTGGATCGCGGAGGCCAAACCGATGCCGGAGGTGCCACCGAAGATGACGACGGTGCGATCTTGAAGGGTGGAAGCCGCAAGCGAGCTGATGTCGTTCATGGTCCTGATCCTCGTGCTCGGGGCGTCGATCGCCGGGGACCAAAACCTAGATCTTCGCTTTGGGCTTGATAATTCTGCCGCGTGGCGGTTCAGTTACGCCATGACGGCACAAATGGGGCTCGACCGGCTCACCGGCCTCATCGCATTCGCTCGTGCCGGCTCGCTGGGGAGCTATACCGCGGCAGCGCGCGCGCTCTCGATCTCGCCCTCCGCGGTGAGCAAAAGCGTCCAGCGCCTAGAGCAGCATCTTGGTCTGCGCCTCTTCCACCGAACCACCCGGTCGCTCACGCTCACTTCGGAAGGACGCGACCTGCACGAGCGAGCGCTTCGCCTGCTACGCGATGCCGAGGAGATCGAGCAGATGGCGGTGGCGGCCCGCTCGGAACCGGCCGGGACCCTGAAAGTCACGGCGCCGTTGCCGGTAGGCCTGCACCTGATTGCTCCGACACTGCCCCGTTTCCGTCAGCGCTACCCGAAGCTGATGGTGGACCTGCGCCTCGGCGATGGCTTTGCCGACCTGATCGCGGACGGCATCGACGTCGCCATCCGCGTCGGGGATCTCGGAGACAGCCGACTGATCGCTCGAACGCTGGCGCCACACCGTGTCTGCGCATTCGCATCCCCGGCCTATTTGGTCCGGCGCGGAACCCCACGGCATCCGGACGAACTCGTGGACCACGACTGCGTGAACTTTCGCTTCCAGAGCACTGGCCAAGCGCTACGCTGGCCTTTTCGAGCCGGGGATCGCATCCTGGAGATCGTACCCAACGCCGGCATCGTCACCGACAACAGCGACGCCGTTGCATCCGCTCTCGTCGCGGGTGGCGGCATCGGCATCTCGCCGACCTATCTGGCGGCTCCCTTGGTCGAACGCGGCGAACTCATCCCGATCTTGCATGAGTATTCCGTGGACCGCCATGCAATGATCGCCCTGTGGCCGGAGAGCCGCCGGGGGAATCCGAACGTGAAGGCGTTCCTGACCTTGCTCGGCGAAATCTTTCGAACCCCGGCGCCCTGGGACGTGACAGTGGCGGCTCATGTGGGCCGCATGTCCCAGGATCGTGTTGGTAAGCCCGTCTAAGCTCGATGGCGACCGAGCTCGAAGGCTGACGGCAAGGCCATCGCGCTCGATAGCGATCCACTTGCGGGGAGCCTTCGCCGGACGCGAAGCGACCGGCTCGAGTCGCTGACGGAACGTCTTCTTCCGGAAGCAAGATCAAGGTTCGGTTGCCTCTTCATGAAGCATCACGGGGTGATGGTCCTGGGGCCGACCATCGCGGAAGCCTGGGACGACCTCTACGATCTCGAGCGGGCTGCCGAGGTGCAGACCCTGGCGCTCTCGACCGGGCGCCAGGTCATCCCCGTGGATCCCGCGATCGCCGAAGCCACGGCCCGCCAGATGCGCGCCGGCGATCCCGAATCCGCCCGCCTGCCCCTGTCCGCGATCCGGAGAATCCTGGATCGGGAGGAGCCGGCGTACCGGGACTGACGCGGCGGAAGGAACGAAGGCACGGCCGGCGGCGGATCCATCCGTCCCAAGCGCCGGGGCAGCCCGATGGGAGTTGCGATGTCCGACAGAGGCGCCGACGCGGTCCGCTGGCTCGAAGCACGGGAGGCCGCGATGCTGGCCCTGCTCGCGGTTCTCGTGAACATCGATCCCAATTCCTACGAGGAGGCCGGCGCCGATGCCGTCGGTGCCCGGATCGGCGGGTTTCTCGCCGAGCATGGTGTGTCCGTCGCCACGATCCCGATCGCAGGATACGGCGATGCGCTGAAGGCCCACGTGGCCGGGCGCGGAGGCGCCAATCGGCCGGTGGTGCTGATGGGGCACCGCGACACGGTGTTCCCGACCGGCGAGGCCGCGCGGCGGCCGTTCCGGGTCTCGAATGGTCGCGCCTACGGCCCGGGCGTCGCCGACATGAAGGCCTGGCTCGTGATGAACGCCTTCCGCCTCGCCGCCTTCCAACGGGTGGGCGGGGCACCGTCTCCGCTCGTCGGCCTGTTCACCAGCGACGAGGAGACCGCGTCGCCGGCCTGCCGCCCGATCATCGAGGAGACGACGAGCGGCGCGCGCGCGGTGCTGAATTCGGAGCCGGGGCGTCCGTCGGGCGATGTGGTGACGGGCCGCAAGGGCGGCGTGTTCATGGCGTCGACGGTGCATGGCAAGGCTGTCCATTCCGGCGCCGACCCCGCGGGCGGGACCAGCGCCATCGGCGAACTCGCCCACAAGACGATCGCGCTGCATGCGATCACCGACCTCGAACGCGGCACCACCGTGAACGTCGGACTCGTCTCGGGCGGCCAGTCGGTCAACACGGTCGCGCCGCTCGCCACCTGCGAGATCGACCTGCGCTACGTCCGCCCGGAGGATCGCGAAGCAGCCATGGCACGCATCGCGGCGATCGTAACCGAGGCCATGCTTCCCGGCACCTCGGCCGCTTTGACGATCCGGGGGGAATTCCTGCCGCTGCAGGATGCGGCCTCGCGCGCCCTGTTCGAGGCCTATGCCGGAGCGAGCGTGCGCTACGGCGCGACGGTCTCGGGCGCGTTCACGGGCGGCTGCGCCGATTCCGGATTCACCGCCAGCGTCGGCTGCCCGACTCTCCGTGCGGTCGGCCCCGTCGGCGGCCGGGCCCATTCCCCGGAGGAGTACCGGGAAATGGAGAGCCTCGTCCCGCGTGCCCGCGCGCTGGCCGTGACGATCATGGGAGCCTAGCGGCCGCGCCTGTCGGGCCGGCGATCGGCCGGCCTGGACTACCCAAGATCGAGGTGGCCTCGCCGATGATCGTGGCCCGCCACGGCGCGCCTCAGGAGTCCGACCAGAAGGTCCTGATCCTTAGGGGCGAGCGCCGAGATCGTCAGGGCATGGGCCTCGTGGGCGGCGTGCTCCATCGCCGCGTGGAGCGCTTTGCCCTCCGCGGTGATGCGACAGACCTGCGCCCGGCGATCCGCCAAGGAGGTCGACCGGCTGACCAGCCCGCGGGTGGCGAGCCGCTTCAACGCGCCCGTCGTGGTCGTGCGGTCAAGCGCAACGGCGTTGGCCAGCGTCGTCTGGTCGGCCTCCTCGAGGTCCCGCAGAAGCGACAGCAGGCTGTATTGCAGCGGTGTGATCCGAAACGCAGCGCAGCGCTCGGAAAACAGGCTTACGTGGATCTGGTGGAGGCGCCGCGCGAGGAAGCCGGGGCGCTCGGTCAGCGGCCAGGTGCGTGCGGCGGCCGCCGCGGCATCTGTCTCCTCGCGGTCGCCGGCCCTGTCGTCGGCAATCCTGTCGTCCATCGCAATCCATCCTCCGAACCAGTCTGGCACGCGGACTGCATACCGACAATTACGAAGCACACTTCGCTTTTCGATACACCAGAGCGTCGGCCTGACCGGCGCTCCGACGATGAGGCAGTCCCATGGACGATCCCCGTTTCGATCTGCTCCTGCGCGGCGGACGCGTGATCTGCCCGGTCTCCGGCATCGACGGCATCCGAGACGTGGCGATCCGAGACGGGCGCATCGCGGCGGTCGCCGAGTCCGTCGTCCCGTCGGCAGCGACCGAGGTGATCGACGTCTCCGGCAAGTTGGTGCTGCCGGGCATGATCGACACCCACGGCCACGTCTACCAGTACGTCACCGGCCGCTTCGGTTTGCCGCCCGACATGGTCGGCGTGCGCTCCGGCGTGACCACGGTGATCGATCAGGGCGGCCCCTCCTGCATGACACTGCCGGGCTTCCGCCACTTCGTCGCGGAGAAAGCCGAGACGCGGGTCTACGCCTTCCTCTCCGCCTACCTCGTGGGCGGCCTCGAAGGGCACTTCTACCCGAACCTCTACAGCCCCGACGGCGTCGACATCGAGGCGACGGTCAAGTCGGCCACCGAGAACCGCGACCTCGTGCGCGGCATCAAGGGCCATGCCGAGATCGGGGGGTTCGCCCGCTGGGGCATCAAGGTCATGGAGATGGCCGCCGAGATCAGCCGCCGCTCCGACCTGCCGCTCTACGTGCATTTCGGTCAGCTCTGGGGCCTGCCCGAGAGCGGTGCCAATGGCGAGGATGCCAATACCATCATGGAGCGGGTGATCCCGCTGCTGCGCCCCGGCGACTTTCTCGCCCACCCCTTCACCCGGCATCCGGGCGGCTTCATCAACGAGGACGGCGTCGTCCACCCAATCATCCGCGCGGCAATGGATGCGGGCCTGCGGGTCGACGTCGGCCATGGCAGCCACTTCTCCTACCGGGTCGCCCGCGCCTCCCTGCCGGCGGGCGTGATGCCCTACACCCTCGGTGCCGACATGCACGGCTACAACACCGAGGTGCCGAAGCCCGCCGGCACCCCCGACGAGCACCACGACGACGAGAACCATCCCTTCCTCGGTCAGGCGCGCTTCAGCCTGACCCAAGCGATGAGCTCGATGATGGCGCTCGGCCTCTCCCTGGAGCAGGTCGTGCCGATGGTGACCTCGCACCCGGCGGAGATGCTGGGCCTGTCCGACCGGATCGGCGCGCTGACACCGGGATTCTCCGCCGACGTGTCGGTGCTCCACGACCATCGCGGCCGCTTTCTCCTGCGCGACAACGAGGACACGCAGGTCATCGCACAGCGCTTGCTCCAGCCGGCCTTCTGCCTGCGCGCGGGCAAGCGCTTCGACGCGGATTCACCGATCCTGCCGCAGGCGATCGCGGCGTGACGGCGCGCCCGATCCTCGGTGAGGGCGTCGGCGCCCGCCTGCCGCGCAAGGAAGACGACCGCCTGATGCGCGGGCGCGGCCAGTATGTAGGCGACATCCGCATGCCGAAGATGCAGGACGTGGCCTTCGTACGAAGCCCCCTGGCGCATGCCCGCATCCGGGCGATCCACGTGCCGGAGGGCTATCGCGACCGGGTGTTCACCGCGGCCGATCTCGACGGCGTGCAGCCGATCCGCGCGGTCTCGGGGCTGCCGGGCTTCAAGGTCTCGGAGCAGCCGGTGCTGGCCACGGGCAAGGTGCGGCAAGTCGGCGAGCTGCTGGCGTTCTGCGTCGCGCCGACGCGGGCCGAGGCCGAGGACATCGCCGCCTCGGTCGTCCTCGACCTGGAGGAGCTTCCGGCCGTCCATGACATGCTCGCCGCCCGCGAACCGGCTTCGGCGCTCGTCCACGAGCACTGGGGCGACAACGTCTTCCTGGAGACGCAGGTCGACGTGAACTTCGCCGCTGCGCTCGATGCGCCGATCCAGGTCTCGCGCACGATCTCCACCGCCCGCCAGTGCATGGCTCCGCTCGAGGGGCGCGGCGCGGTGGTGCATCTCGATCATCGCATGGACCAGCTTGTGGTCCACTCCGCCAGCCAGATGCCGCACATCGTGCGCAACGGCCTCAGCGAGTGCCTCGGGATCGAGCAGGGCCGCATCCGCATCGTCGCGCCCGATGTCGGCGGCGGCTTCGGCTACAAGGGCATTCTGCTCGCGGAGGAGATCTGCCTCGCATGGCTCGCCTTGCGCTGCGGCCATCCTGTGCGCTGGCTAGAGGACCGGCGCGAGCACCTCACCGCCAACGCCAATTGCCGCGAGCACCATTACCGCATCACCGCCTATGCCGACCGCGACGGAACGCTTCGCGGCATCGACTGCGAGGCCACCGTCGATTCCGGAGCGTACTCCGCCTATCCGTTCTCGGCCTGCCTGGAGGCGGCGCAGGTCGCGAGCATCCTGCCCGGCCCCTACGACTTCCCGAGCTACCGCTGCCGCACGTGGTCGGTGGCGACGAACAAGTGCCCGATCCTGCCCTATCGCGGGGTGGCGCGTACCGGCGTCTGCTTCGCGCTGGAACTCGTCCTTGACGCGGTGGCCCGCGAAGCCGGCATCGAGCCGTGGGTGGTGCGCGCGAAGAACCTCGTGCGGCACGAGCAGATGCCTTTCGACAACATCACGAACAAGCACTTCGACAGCGGCGACTATCCGAAGGCGCTCGCCCGCGCGCTCGACGCCGTCGATCTGCCGGCCCTGCGCGCCCGGCAGGCCGCGGGCGAGGCGGACGGGCGCCGGGTCGGCCTCGGCCTGTCGATCTACTGCGAGCAGGCGGCGCACGGCACCTCGGTCTATTCGGGCTGGGGCATTCCGATGGTGCCGGGCCACGAGCAAGCCGGCGCCCGACTGACCCCGGACGGGGGCCTCGAACTGCGCATCGGCGCCCATTCCCACGGCCAGGGCCTCGAGACGACGCTCGCCCAGGTCGCCCACGAGATCCTGGGCGTGCCCGTCGCGAGAACCCGTCTCGTCCACGGCGACACCGCAATGACGCCCTATTCCACCGGCTCCTGGGGTTCGCGGGTGATGGTGATGGCTGGCGGCGCGGTGGCCACCGCCTGCCGGGAACTGGCCGACCGGGCGCTCGCCATCGGCGCGCACCTGCTCCAGACCGAGCCTGTGAATTGTAGGTTCGCGGCCGGACGGGTGATCGGCCCGACGGGCGACGTGTCGCTCGAAGAGATCGCCCGCACCTGGTACCGGCGGCCGCAGGATCTCGCGCCCGACGTGAACCCGGGCGGCCTCGAGGTTACCGCCGGCTACAAGCCACAGCGCGATTCCGGCACCTTCTCCTACGCCGCGCACGCGGTGGTGGTCGCCGTCGATCCAGACCTCGGCGCGGTCGAGATCTTGGACTATGTCATCGTCGAGGATGGCGGCGTGCTGGTGAACCCGCTGGTGGTCGACGGCCAGATCTGCGGCGGGCTCGCGCAAGGCATCGGCACAGCGCTCTACGAGGAGATGGCCTTCGACGACCGCGGTCAGCCCCTCGCCTCGACCTTCGCGGACTATCTCCTGCCCGGCGCCGCCGAGGTGCCCGATCCCCGGATCGACCACATGGAGACGCCCTCCCCCTACACGCAGTTCGGCGTGAAAGGCATCGGCGAGGGCGGCGCCATCGCGCCGCCTGCGGCCCTCGCCAACGCGATCAACGATGCGCTCGGGCCGCTGGGCGTCGAGATGCTGCGGTCGCCGATGAGCCAGCGCCGCATCGTCGAAGCCGTGCTCGCCGCCCGCCATCGGACGGCCGTCGGCGCAAGGGCCGCCGCATGAAGGCCGCCCGCTTCGCCTACGAACGTCCCGCAGACCTCGCTGCGCTCCTCGAGCGGCTCGCCGAGGCCGACGGCTCGGTCAAGCTGATCGCCGGCGGCCAGTCTCTCGGGCCGATGCTGAACCTGCGGCTCGTCGAGCCCGACCGGGTCTTCGACGTGACCGGTGTTCCCGAGTTGCGGCGGGCGAACCTCGACGGCACGACCCTGGTGCTTGGCGCGTGCGTCACGCACGCCGACATCGAGGACGGACGGGTGCCGGACGTGACCGGCGGCGCCATGGCGCGCGTCGCCTCTGCCATCGCCTATCGTCCCGTGCGCAACCGCGGCACCGTCGGCGGCAGCCTCGTCCACGCCGACCCCGCCGCCGACTGGGTCACGGCGCTGATCGCGCTTCGGGCCGAGGTCGAGCTGGTCTCGCGGTCCGGGCGCAGGCGCCTCGCCCTCGACGCCTTCGTCCGCGGCGCCCTCGACGTGGCTCTGGAGCCCGGCGAGATGCTGGTCGCCGTGCGGATCCCCGCGATCCCGCAAGGCTCCGCCTGGGGCTACGTCAAGCACTGTTCGAAGATCGGCGAGTTCGCCCACGCCATCGGCGCCGTCCTGATCGACCGACAAGCCGGACATGGACGGGTGGTGATCGGCGCGATCGAGCGGGCGCCGCTCCTGCTGGCCGACGCCCGCCCGCTCTTCGGCGGCCGCATCGGCGCGGATTTCTCGGACCGCTTCGATGCGAGGGCGGCCGACGACGCCCTGCGAGAGGCGGGTATGTCCGAGGCGATCGACCGCCACGTCCACGTCACCGTGCTCGCCCGCGCCGTGGCGCAGGCGGCACGTCCCGCACCCCTACGCCTGACGGAGGCCGCATGAGCACGGCGGCGCTTGCCCGCGACGACCGGATGCCGCTGGCGCTCACGGTGAACGGCCGTGCCGTTCGCACCGAGGCCGAGCCGCGCACGCACCTGGCCGATCTACTGCGCGACACCCTCGACCTCACCGGTACCCATCTCGGCTGCGAGCACGGCGTTTGCGGCGCCTGCACGGTGCTGCTCGACGGCGAGCCGGCCCGCGCTTGCCTGACCCTCGGCGGCGCCTGCGAAGGCAGCGTCGTCACCACCATCGAGGGCCTCGACGACGATCCGATCGCCGCCGAACTGCGCGCCGCGTTCAACCGCGAACACGCGCTTCAGTGCGGCTACTGCACCCCCGGGATGCTGGTCGCCGCCCGCGACCTCGTCATCCGCCTGCCCGAGCCCGACGAGCGGCGCATCCGCGCCGGGCTTTCGGGCAACCTCTGCCGCTGCACCGGCTACGCCGGCATCGTCCGGGCCGTGCGCGCGGTGATCGCCGAGCGCCGGGTGAGGGGCATTCCCGCCGCGGCGCATGGCGGGGCGGATGCCGTGCGCGCGCTCGGGCCTGTCGGCGCCAGGACCGGGACGACCGCCGCCGCAGGAGCGACGACCGCCGCCGCCCGCCCATCGGTCGCGGCACCCGCCGCGATCCTCGATGTCGCGGACGACTTCGAGCCCGCACATGGCTTCGCGCAGACCTTCGCAGTCGCCCATGCCCCCGAGGCTGTGTTCGCCCTGTTCGGGGATGTGGAGGCCGTCGCCGCCTGCTTGCCGGGCGCCATACTGTTGGGCACACCGCGGCCGGATGCGGTGGAGGGCGCGCTTCAAGTACGGATCGGGCCGATCACAGCGCGCTTCGCGGGTCGGGCGCGGATCTGGCGCGACGTGCCCGCCCGCACCGGCCGGATCCTGGGGGCGGGCAGCGACGCGGGCGGACGCTCCGCCACCGAGGGCGAGATCCGGTATCGGGTGGAACCCGGCGAGGCCCCCGGCACGGCGCGGGTGGTGCTCGCTGTCGGCTACACCCTGAAGGGGCCGCTGGCGCAGTTTGGCCGCCCCGGGCTCGTGCGCGACCTTGCGGGGCGGCTCACGGCCGACTTCGCGCGCAACCTTGAGGCCCGGCTGTCCGGCGCGGCGCCCGCACCGCCGGCCGACCTCCATCCGATCCGCCTGATCCTCGGCCTGCTGCTCGATCCGCTGCGCCGGCGGTTCGCCGCGTGGCGCGGGCCGCGGCCCTGACCTTCGCCAATCGCCCCATGACGTCCCGGAGATCGACATGACCCGCAAGACCCTCGCGCCCGCCCTGACACACGCCCTGGCCTTAACGCTGGTCCTCGCATCGAGCACGGCCTACGCGCAGGCGATCCGCATCGGTGTCAACGAGCCGCTCACCGGAGCGTTCGCGGCGTCCGGCACCTACGTGGTCAACGGCGCGAAGATCGCAGCCGACGAGATCAACGCCAAGGGCGGCGTGCTCGGGCGCAAGATCGAACTCGTGATCGAGGACAACAAGAGCAACCCCACCGAGGCCGCGGCAGTGGCCGAGAAGCTGATCACCAGCGATAAGACCCCGGTGCTGATGGGCGCTTGGGGCTCCAGCCTGACGCTGGCCGTGATGCCCAAGCTCGCCGACTACGAGACGGCGATGCTGGTGGAGACCTCTTCGTCCGGCAAGATCACCACGTCCGGCAACCCGTACGTCTTTCGCATCTCGCCGCCCTCGTCCCTGGAGGCCGAGACGTTTGCGCCGATGGTCGCCAAGCTTGGGCTGAAGAAGGTCGACTTCCTTATCCTGAACAACGATTTCGGCCGTGGGGCCGCGGCCGATTTCGGCACGATGCTCAAGGGCAAGGGCGTCGCCGTCGGACTCGTCGAGACCATGGATCAGGGGGCGCAGGACATGAGTGCCCAGCTGTCCAAGCTGAAGGCCTCCGACAGCGATACCATCATGATCACCAGCGCCGTCGACCAGCTGGTGCTGATCTTCAAGCAGATGGCCGCGCTCGGCCTCAAGAAGCGGGTCATCACCACCGGCGGATCGCAGAACCCGGACCAGATCATCGCACAGGCCGGCAGCGCCGCCGACGGCACGATGCACCTGACGACCTTCCTGCCCTGGTTCCCCGAGAAGACCCCGAACCCGCAGGCCACCGCCTACTTCATCGGCGAATGGAACAAGCGCGGCTTCCAGTTCGCCGGCGTCACCGAGAGTTTTCGCGGGTACGACGGCATCCGAGCGATCGCGCAGGCGATCGAGAAGGCGGGGTCCGCCGAGCCCGCCGCGATCACCAAGGCGTTCTGGTCGGTCGACTTCACCGGGCTCAACGGCCCGATCCGCTTCATCAAGGCCGGCCCCGCCGGCAAGGAGAGCGGGCAGAGCAAGCCCGACGTCTACCTGATCGAGATCCGGGACGGGAAGGTCGCGGTTCCGACCCTCTGACGCCGCCAGCCCGATCGATCCCGGCCGGCACCGAGCCCGGCCGGGCCCGCCCGCGACGGACAGGGATTGCCCGATGGCCGAATTCTACCAGCACCTCCTCAACACCCTGGTCCTCGGGGGCACCTATGCGCTCCTCGGGATCGGGCTGACGCTGATCTTCGGGATCATGAACGTCGTGAACTTCACCCACGGGGCGCTCTACACGGTGGGGGCCTACCTCACCTACCTCGCGGTGGCCGCGCTCGGACTGAACTTCTTCCTGGCGCTGCCGGCGGCGATCCTCGGGGGCCTCGTCCTCGGGGCCGCGATCGAGCTCGTGCTGCTGCGGCCGTTGCGCGGCTCCGACATCGACACGACGATGCTGGTGATGATCGGGGCCGGCATCGTGCTGCAATCGGGAACGCTCTGGCTGTTCGGCGGCGTCGCCAAGGCGATCCCGACGCCGTTTCCAGAGGCACCGCTTCAGATCGGGCCGGTTTCCGTCTCGTGGCTCCGCCTGTTCGTCCTCGGCGCGGCGCTGACGCTGATCGTGCTCACCTACGTCCTGATCAACCGCACCCGGCTCGGGCTCGCCATGCGAGCGGCCTTCCAGGACCACGACACCGCCGCCCTGATGGGGGTCAACGTGCGGCTGATCTACACCGCGACCTTCGCCATAGGGTCGAGCCTCGCCGCCGCCGCGGGCGCGCTCCTCGGCCCCGTATACGTGGTGTTTCCGCAGATGGGCGGGATGGCCGAGCTGAAGGCCTTCGCCATCGTCATCCTCGGCGGCCTCGGCAACATCACCGGCGCCGCGATCGGCGGCTTCATCCTGGCGCTCGCCGAGGAACTCGGCGCCGGCTACATCTCCTCGGGCTATCGCGACGCGATGGGCTTCCTGATCATCATCGCGGTGCTGGTGTTCAAGCCGACCGGGCTGTTCGCCAAGGCGGAGCGCATCGGATGACCCGGCTCGCCCCCCTCGCCGTCCTTGCGGGCCTCGGCCTGCTGCCGCTGGCGCTCGGCACCAACCCGTATCTCCTCAACGCGATGATCACGACCGGCATCCTAATCATCGCGGCCATGAGCCTGAACCTGCTGCTCGGCTTCACCGGGCAGCTCAGCCTCGGGCACATCGCGTTCTTCGGCATCGGCGCCTACGTCAGTGCCCTGACGAGCCTCGGGTTCGACGTCGACCTCGGCTTCGGCCTGCGCGTCGTGCACGCGCCCTGGCCGGCAGCGATCGGCTTTCCCCTGGCGATCCTGGCGGCGGGCGCGTGCGGCTGGCTCGTGGGGCGGCTGTCGTTCCGGGTGCGCGGCGCCTACTTCGTCATCGTCACGATCTCGTTCGCCGAAGTCGTGCGGCTCGTAGCGCTGAACTGGGTCGAGCTGACCCAGGGGCCGCTCGCGCTCACCGGCATCCCGGCCTTCACCCTCGGCCTGCCGGGGCTCGGCACCTGGACCCTGAAGACCAAGCTGCAGAACTACTACCTCGTCCTCGCGGTCGGTACGCTCTGCTACCTGATCGTCGCCCGCCTCGTCGGCTCGCGTTTCGGCCGGGCGATGCGTGGGCTCAAGGAGAACGAGTCGCTCGCGCTCTCGGTCGGCATCGACGCGACCCGCACGCTCACCATCGCCGCGGTGATCTCGGCGGGAATGGCGGGCGCCGCCGGCAGCCTCTACGCGCACTATCTGCGCATCATCGACCCGGACGTGTTCCAGTTCTCCACCACCGTCACGATGGTGATCATGGTGGTCGGCGGCGGCAAGGGCACCCTGCTCGGGCCGATCATTGGTGGGGTGATCTTCGGGATGCTGCCGGTGGCGCTCCGCCCCGTGATGGCGCCCGAAGCGCAGTGGATGGTCTACGGCCTCGTCCTCATCGCGATCCTGTTCGTGGTACCGAAGGGCATCGTGCCGGGACTGGCCGGTCTCGTCCGCCGGCGCGCCGGGCCGGCCCCCGCCCCGCTCGCCGCCGAGGTGCACCCATGAGCGCGCCGCTCCTGGCGATCGACCATGTCGGGGTGCGCTTCGGCGGCCTCGTGGCCATCGCCGACCTGCACTTCGACGTCCATCCGGGCGAGATCGTCAGCCTGATCGGCCCGAACGGGGCCGGGAAGACCACTGCCTTCAACGTGATGACCGGCTTCCTGAAGCCGAGCCGCGGGCAGGTGCGCTTCCGCGGCACCCCGCTCGGCGGCCTCCAGCCCCACGAGATCGTCCGGCTTGGGCTTGCGCGCACGTTCCAGCGCACCAGCGTGTTTCCCGACGACACCGTGTTCGACAACGTGATGATCGGCCTGCACCGACGTGGGGCGTCCGGGGACCATCCGAGGCTGCTCGACACCCTGCTCGGGCGAGACGGCGCCGCGGAGCGGGCCTCGCGGGGGCGGGCACTCGAACTGCTCGATCGGGTCGGCCTCGCCGCGCGCGCCGGCGAGAAGGCGGGCGCGCTCGCCTATGGCGAGCAGCGCCTCGTCGGCGTAGCGTTGGCGCTAGCCAGCAACCCGACGATGCTGCTCCTCGACGAGCCGGTCTCGGGCATGAACGCCTCCGAGACCCAGGTCTTCGTCCGCCTGATCCGCGGCATCCGCGACGACGGCATCACGATCCTGCTGGTGGAACACGACATGCCGATGGTCATGGCGGTCTCCGACCGCATCGCCGTGCTGAACCACGGACGCCTGATCGCGCAAGGGCCGCCAGCGGCGATCCGCACCGATCCGGCGGTGATCGAAGCCTATCTCGGCCAGGGCAGTGCGGCCCGCGAGGCCGCCCACCGAGCCGCCGCGGTACGGGAGACGAGCGATGCTTGAGATCCGCGACCTCGTCTGCGGCTACGGACACGTGACGGCGCTGAAAGGTCTCACGATCGAGGTCCGGGCTGGGCAGCTCGTGGCACTGGTCGGCGCCAACGGGGCCGGCAAGTCGACGACGTTGCGCGCCGTCTCGGGCCTCGTCCCCGCCCGCTCGGGTTCGATCCGCCTGGAGGGCCGCGACATTACCGGAGCCGACCCGCGCCGCGTGCTCGGCCATGGGATCGCGCATTGCCCCGAGGGGCGCCGGGTCTTCCCGCAGATGAGCGTCGCCGAGAACCTCGCGATGGGTGCCTATCTCCGGCGAGACAAGGGCGGCATCGCCGCCGACCTCGCCCGGATCTACGGCGAGTTCCCGCGTCTCGCCGAGCGCCGGGCGCAGGCGGCCGGAACCCTTTCGGGGGGCGAGCAGCAGATGCTGGCGATCGGCCGGGCGCTGATGGCGCGGCCCAAGCTCGTCCTGTTCGACGAACCGTCCCTGGGGCTCGCCCCGAACATCGTCGAGCGGATGTTCTCGGTGATCCGCGCGATCTGCGATGCCGGGACGACGGTCCTGCTCGTCGAGCAGAACGCCTTCGCGGCCTTGGAACTCTGCGACTACGCCTACTTGTTGGAGACCGGCCGCATCGTGCTCGCGGGCAAGGGCGCCGACCTGATCGCCGATCCGCACGTTCGCGACGCCTACCTCGGTGGCTGAGCCGGAGCGGCCCGTGCGGTTGCACCTCGGTCCTCTCGACATTTTCGACGGGCCGGCGCCGACGCCGATTCTCGTGCGGGGGCATCACCTGATCCTCATGCGGGACGGCGAAAGGCTCGTCGCGGCGGAGCGGGCTTGTCCTCACGAAGGCGCCGACCTGTCGCTCGGGCGCTGCGCGGCGGGCCGGATCCATTGTCCGAGGCACTTGGCCTCCTTCGACCTCAGGTCGGGAAAGGTCTCTCCGGGCTGGTCTTTCCGTGCGCTTCGCCTCTATCGCGTAGATCAGTCACTTGATGGATTCTGGATAACTATCGATCCGACCTGAAGCATGGAATGAACGACGCGAATCCATCGAAATGGAAACGCGCCGGACGGTCGGGGCATCCTCGGCCTTCAATCGCGCAGGCGTTCCGCGAGATGCCGTCGTTGCGCCCGATGCTTTCGACACGCCCGCCGACGCCCAGGCTTGGAATGAAGCATCCTTCACGGCGGCGGGCCCGCGAGCGATCCGGCGTCATGATGGAGACGTGGGTCGCGACTGCCTCGTGGGGGCCGATCAATGTCGATATGCCGAGCCGTCGTCCGATGCTGGCGTGAACGACGCTTGAGCCGTTCGGTCCCACGGCGCCGTCAATGGCGGCGGCCCCCACCCGGCACTCATCCGATCCGTTTCCCGGCCTATATGAGCTGGCTTCAAGGCCCTTCATCCCTGGGCGACATCGAACCAAGCGTTAGGAGAGAGCCATGCGTGCCGTCACCTACACCGAAGGTTCACCAATCGCGGCGCCGGGCGCGCTTGTGGACACGACCTTCGCCGATCCCGTCCCCACCGGCCGCGACCTGCTCGTGCGCGTCCACGCCGTCTCCGTGAACCCGATCGATACCAAGGTGCGGCAGGGGGTCTATCAGCAGGCCTGCACGCCGAAGATTCTCGGCTGGGATGCGGCCGGAATCGTCACGGCCGTCGGTCCCGAGGCGCGCCTGTTCAAGCCCGGCGACGCGGTGTTCTATGCCGGTGCCCTCGATAGACCTGGCAGCAACGCTACCCTGCAATGCGTGGACGAGCGCCTGGTCGGGCGGAAGCCCGACACCCTGGGCTTCTCGGCCGCCGCCGCATTGCCGCTCACAGCGCTGACCGCCTGGGAGATGTTGTTCGACCGTCTCGACGTCTCCAAGCCAGTGCCCGGCGCCGCGACTGCGCTCCTGATCATAGGCGGCGCGGGTGGCGTTGGGTCGATCGCGATTCAGCTCGCCCGGCAGCTTACCGAACTGACGGTGATCGCTACCGCGTCGCGCCCCGAGACCGCACAATGGTGCCGGGATCTCGGCGCCCACCACATCGTCGACCATTCCAAGCCGCTCGCCGCCGAGGTAGCGGCCCTGGGTCTGGTCAGCGTACCGGGCTTCGTGTTTGCGACGACAGGGACCGATGCGCATCTGCCTCAGATCATTCAACTGCTTGCGCCGCAGGGGCGGCTCGGCCTGATCGACGATCCTGCAACCCTCGACGTGATGCCGCTCAAGCCAAAGAGCCTGTCGCTTCACTGGGAGCTGATGTTCACCCGCTCGCTGTTCGGAACGGCAGACATGGAGCGGCAGCACGAGATCCTCACCGAGGTCTCCCGCCTGATCGACGCGGGAAAACTCCACAGCACGCTCAATGAGTCGTTCGGACCTCTCAATGCCACCAACCTCGCGCGGGCTCATGCACTGATCGAGAGCGGTCGCGCGAAGGGCAAAGTCGTTCTGGAAGGCTTCGACGATTAAGCTGGCCTGCCCCTGAAAAGTGGTCCTCCCTGAGCGATGTAGGGGATTCATCATGGGTCGGAAGCAGCATACGGCTGGAGAAATCGTCGCGAAGTTGCGTCAGGTGGATGTCCTGGGGTTGCAAGGCCGCAAGGTTGCCGAAGCAATCCGGTCGATCGAGATAACGGAGGTCACGGACTGTCGACGCGCCGGTCGCTGGCGATCTCGGCGCTGTCGCTGGCCAACAGCGCCAACCAGGGCATCCTCCAGCTCCTGCGCTGAGCCGGGTCGGGCCAGCGCGGCCGTACCGCCGCGCTGGCTGCCACGTGGGAAGGCGCCCGAAGCGGTCGGGCGGCGCAACACACGCCGGTGCGCCGATAGTGTTGAATTCGTCTGTCAGGAGGTCGTCATCACCGTCAAGGCGCCACGCGAAGTCCCGACGCCTAACCACCGCCTAGCCACGTGCTCCCGCGAACCCGGCCGGAAGTCCGCGTGATGTCCCGGTTGGCGCAGCACAGCACCAGCATGTCCGAGCGTCTGCATCGGAAGCCGAGGCAAGCCGGGTATGTCAGCCGGGCCGAGTCGGATCCGGAATGACCGTTCGGGGTGGGAAACGTCTGGCTGCTTTCAGTCGCGTCCGGTCCTCAAGCAGACATTGATCTTGCGGTTGTAGCATGGCGGCTGCTTCACGCCGCCTTCCGCGGGGTTTGCTCTCTCATAAAAGCCAGGGCCTGCTCGGGCGTCATCGGCTTGCCGAACAGGAAACCCTGAACCTCCGTGCATCCCGTTTGGGTCACCAGGGCAAGTTGATCCTCAGTCTCGACACCCTCGGCGGTGATCGCGGTCCCAAGACGTTCGCCGATGCTGACCACGGCGCGGACGATGGCCTGCGCGTCGGGGTCGTCGATCTCGCGTACGAACGACCGGTCGATCTTGATCTTGTCGAACGGGAAGCGCCGAAGGTAGCTCAGGCTGGAGTACCCCGTCCCGAAATCGTCCAGGGCGATGCGGACGCCGAGGGACCGAAGCCTATGCAGGCAGGCGATGACCGCGTCGCCATCCTGGATCATCAGACTCTCTGTGATCTCCAGTTCGAGCCTGTTGGCCGCGAGACCGGAGACCGCAAGGGCGTTCGCAACGGCCGCTTCAAGGCCGGGCTGCTGGAACTGGACCGCCGAGACGTTGACGGCGATGCGCGCCTGGATCGGCCACGACGCGGCGAAGCGACAGGCCTCTTCCAGAGCCCAGGTCCCGAGGGGAACCACCAGGCCGGTCTCCTCTGCGATCGGGATGAATTCGGCCGGCGAGACCATCCCGCGGATCGGATGCGGCCAGCGCATCAAGGCCTCGAAGCCACGGACCTGCCCGTCCGTCAGTGCGACGACGGGTTGGTAATACAGCCGAAACTCCGCCTTGCGATGGGCGAGATGCATGTCGAACTCAAGCTTGTTCCTGTCCTCCAGGGCTTCGTCCATTCCCTTGGTGTAGACCTGGGAGCTGTTCCGTCCGGCCCCCTTGGCCCGGTAGAGGGCGAGGTCGGCATGGCGATGCAGGAGATCTACCTCCAGTCCATGTTCCGGTGCGAGCGCGATCCCGATGCTCGCGCCGATGGTCACCACCTGGCTGCCGAGATGGATCGGTTGGCCGATGGCGTCGATGACGGTCCGTGCGAGCGCCTGCGCGGTCTCAAGCCCGACCCCCGGCAGGATGATCGCGAACTCGTCCCCGCCGAGGCGCGCGATGACGCCCTCATTCCCGACGGAGTCCCTCAAACGGTCGGCGACGACGCGTAGGAGCCTGTCCCCGGCATGGTGTCCGAGCGTGTCGTTGACGGTCTTGAAGCGGTCGAGGTCGAGGCAGAGCAGCGCGGCTTGACCGTTTCCGAGATCCGCGAGGGATCTTTCGAGCGTCGCGTGGAAGACCACCCGATTGGGTAGGTCGGTGAGGTTGTCGTGACTCGCGACGTGGGCGATGCGCGCCTCGGAGACTTTTCGATCCGTGATGTCGATCTGGAGGCCGACGCAGCGGACGGGCTCGCCGGCCGCGTCGTCGAGCATGCGACCGAAAGACTGCATCCATCGCGGTTCGGCCGGGACCGCAGGATTGGCAATGCGGAACTCGCAGCTGTACGTGGTCCGATCGGCTATGGCGCGCTTTACCTCGTCCCAGACCTTAGGAAGGTCGTCGGGATGGACCTGCACCTTCCAATCGGCCAGCGGGATCTCCATCGCGTCCTGGCCGACCGGTACCGGAAGGTTGTGCATGCGGGCGCTCATCGATGAAAGCCGGACGACGTCGTCGCGCATGTCCCACTCCCAGATGCCCGCCTCGGCCGCCTCCTGGGCGAGACGCAGGAGGTCTCCGGTCGCCTTCAGCGCGGTCTGTGCCGCGATGATGTGGTCGATATCGAGCGCCGTACCGAGCCACTCGATCACCTCTCCGCTGCGCTTCAGCGGGATCATGACGATCCGGTGCCAGCGGTAGTCGCCGTCATGCCGCCTGAGGCGACCTTCGAGTTCGAAAGCCTGCTTGCCCGAGACCGCGGCCTCCCAGGCGCTCGACATGCGGTCGACGTCACCCGGATGATTGCGGCTGTGGGCCCGGCCGCGCGAACCGTCGGCCTCGCCGTAGTAGGCACGGAAGCTCGCGTTCCGGTAGGCGGTGACGCGGTCCTCGGGCGAGACGGTCCACACCATCTGCGGCAGGGCATCGGCGAGTGAGGCGTAGCGGGATCGGGCGTCGCGCAACGCATCATCGGTATCCGCCAGCGTCGCCGCCACGCGGCGATGCTCGGTACGATCCTGGTAGACGCGCAGGTTCGCGGTCACGACCTCGGCCAGGTCGCTGAGCTGGCGGCCCTGCTCGCTCGAGAAGCGTCGCGGCTCGGTGTCGATGATGCAGAGTGATCCGACGCGGATGCCGGACCTCAGGATCAGCGGTGCGCCGGCATAGAAGCGGATGCCCGGCTCCCCCGTGACCAGGGGGTTCGACTTGAACCGGGCATCGTCACGGGCATCCTCGACGATGAGGACCTCGTCGGCCTGGATGGTATGGTTGCAGAATGCGACGTCCCGGGACGTTGCGTCGTGGCTCAGCCCGCAGCGCGCCTTGAACCACTGGCGGTCTTCGTCGAGGAGCGAGACCAGGGCAATCGGCATTCCGAACAAGACCTGCGCCGTACGGCAGATCGCATCGAACTGGGTCTCCGGTGCGGTATCAAGGATGTTCAGGTCACGCAGGGCGGCAAGGCGCTCGGCCTCATTGGAAGATCGCAACAAGGGGGTGTTCATCAGCGTGAACTCCAGGATCGGGCGATCCACCATTTTTGAAACCAACATTTACGCGATGTCTCGCTCACGGCGGCTTAATCGATCCTTAATCCTGCCTGGATCGCTGCCGACAATTGTACGCCGAGAACAGACCTATCCCCGAGCCACAGCCCTCTTGAGCCCGCCTGCGAACGAAAGGTGCCAGCGGCGGCTTAACCCCTTCACGCTCAGGGACATTCGCGGGATCTTCGTCGAGCGAACAGGGCGTCGTTTCGATCGGGGCTGGCTTCGTCGGAGAGCCACATGTTTTCTTACCCGGCGTGAAGGGGATGATACTGGTCTCAGTATCCGCTAGGGGAAGAAGGAAGATAAGTCTCTTCTAAGACACCTTGCTCGTTCCTCCGCCGCATTCTCGTCGACGTCGCCATCGCTCACGAAATATCGCTTGCGGTACACCAGCTCCTTGATCGCTTCCTGACTGTGTCCAAGCTCTGGATCTGCCCATGCTGGTAGGGCTCCTGGACCAAATCGGCACTGATCCAGAGCGTGATGTCGCTCACACGCATCGTCACGCGATCCGGCAGGATGTCCCAGGCCTCCTGAACGAAACGCCGATAGCGATCGAATGACTGCACCCGGCCGAGGCACTTCTTTTCCGGTTCGAACGCGGCCGCGGACGGGCGAACGGTCATTGCTGGGTTCGCTGCTGCAAGGACGGCAGTTGGCCGAATGACCGCTTTCGGGCCCGGCGCGAGCAGCCTTGGGCGGCGAGTTTGGGTCGACGGTGGAACATCCGCTTCGGGACGAAGGCCCAAAGTCTGGTCGCCAGCCCAAACGCCCCTCGTGAATGGGTACCAAGCGTCAGGTTTCGCCTACGAGGTCCGTCGACGGGGTTGGCGCTCAGCAACCTCGAGCGGACGAGCCGCGTATTCGAACCCGGTCCAGGGATCGCGCTGTAATGCGGACAGGCGCCCCAGCAGGCTTGTAACGTCGAAGCGCGCCCCGGAGCCGAGCGACGGAAGTTCGTTCCAATCGATGGGAACGGATACGGGCGCCCCGGGGCGCGCCCGGGTGGAGAAGGCCGCGACGGCGGTCGCGCCTTGCTGGTTGCGCAGGTAGTCCACGTAAATCCGTCCCTCCCTGGCCTTCCTCGACACGGTCGCGACGAAGCTGTCGGGGACGTCCTTCGCCATCTCGGATGCGATGCGCTTCGCGAAGGCCTTGGCCTCGTCCCAGCCGACCTTCGGCTCGATCGGCACGATGACGTGCAGCCCCTTGCCGCCGGTGGTCTTCACGAAGCTGGCGAGGCCCGAGGCCGACATCCGCTCGCGCACCTCCAGCGCGCCGGCGACGAGATCGTCCCACGCGACGCCGTCGCCCGGATCCAGGTCGAACACCAGCCGGTCCGGCCGATTCGGGTCCGAGACCGTCGCCCCCCATGGATGGATCTCCAGCACGCTCGACTGGACGAGGGCGCGAAGGCCATCCCGATCCCGGATCACGACGGTGTTCTCCCCGTCCACGGACCGGATATGGCGGTCGTCGAGACCGGCCCAGGCGTGTTTCTGGTAGAAGCAGGATCCGAGGCCATCCGGGCACCGGAGAAGCGATAGCGGCCGGTCGACGACGTGCGGCAGGATTCGGGTAACCGGGGCAGATCACCGGGCGGTCATGCTGTTGCGGCGTTTCTGACAAGGTCCGGCAGGGGCGGGACGGTTGCGCTGTCTGGGATGCCGAGGCGATCGCCGAGGTATCGGAAGAACGAGACGTCG
>NZ_JAKSYF010000009.1:0-348 GCF_022829745.1 Methylobacterium sp. E-016 | reverse complement strand
ATCCAGACGCGCGAACCTTGCCGACAAGTCTTTGACGGCAGCCGAAACCGGCCTTCCGGACCCGTCGCGGTTCTGGATTCCGGGCTCCGCTGCGCGGCCCCGGAATGACGAGTGAGACAGCCAGGACCGGCCTTCGTCCTGTCGACGGCACCGAGATCGAGGCCGCCCGTCGCCACCGCGCGCGGGAGAAGCTCCTCGTCCTCGACGCGGCGACTGGCCGCGTGAGCCAACGCCGTGGCTACGGCCAGGTCCACTTTCCAGGCCATCGCCTGCATGCGCACGCCCACGCGCACAGCCGCAACCCTGGCCGGCTACTCCGGCCGCAACAGCATGTCCGCTGTCAGATCC
>NZ_JAKSYF010000118.1:0-71625 GCF_022829745.1 Methylobacterium sp. E-016 | reverse complement strand
GCTCCCCTCTCCCGACCCTCGCTGACGCGAGGCCCACCCTCCCCCGCGGAGGGGGGCGGGAAACCGCGAACGGCGTTCGCGGTTCGAGCACCACAATCGAAGCCTACGATTGACCCCCGGGCGGCGCGGGCTCAAAAACCGTCCGGCGCAAGCTGCGCCGTGTCAGGGACAGCCGCCCGTGCCGACCAAGATTTCCGGATTCGCGTTCGCCGCCCTCCTCCCCGCCGCGCAGCTCGGCCGGCGCCAGCCGAAGGCGGGCTGGCCCCCCGTCGCCTGCGTGGTGCGCGGAGGAAGCGCGGCGCGCGCCGCAGACGTGGGTGCGGGATGGCGGGCGGCAGTCGACGCCGAGAATGCCGTTGACGGTGCCGGTCGCCGCGCCGATGGCGCCGACGACGATGGCCCCGATGGGACCGCCGGCCGCGCGTCCGTCGTCGGCACCTTCCTGCGCGCCGCGCACGAGACCCTGCGCCTGGGGGACGGCCGGGAGCGCGAGGGCGAGGGCGTCGGGCCTGTCTGGCTACCGGCTTCGGCCGTTCGTCCCAGCGCTACAGGAAGCGCTCGGACCCTCAGGTCGCGCTGCGGATGCGGTTGAAGGAGTTGGCTGCCTCACGGGTGCGCTACGGCTACCGGCGGCTGCACATCCTGTTGCGACGGGAGGGCTGGGAGGTAAACCATAAGCGCACCTACCGGATCTGCCGCGACGAGGGACTGTCGATCCGGTCCCAGCTGCCCAAACGCAAGCGGGCTTGGCGGTATCGCGAGGGACGACCGGCGATCGGTGGACCCAACGAGGTCTGGGCCATGGACTTCATGTCTGACCGCCTCTTCGACGGGCGTCCGTTCCGGATCCTGACGATCGTTGATTGCCAAACGCGAGAGGCGCTCTTGCTCACCCCGAGAGCCAACTTCCGCGCCTACCAGGTAACCGAGGCCCTGGACGCCTTGGTCCGGCTGCGAGGTCGACCCAAAAGCCTGCGGGTGGATAATGGACCTGAGTTCGCCCGTCGCATGCTCGACCAGTGGGCCTACCTGAACGGGGTCGAGATCGACTTCTCCCGACCGGGCAAGCCGACCGACAACGCCTATATCGAGTCGTTCAACGGCCGCCTACGGGCGGAATGTCTGAACGCATCGTGGTTCCTGTCGCTGGCTGATTTCCGCGAGCGCATCGAGGAATGGAGGTGCCACTACAACGACGATCGCCCCCACACGGCACTGGGCGGCTTGACGCCCCGAGCCTTCGCCAACCAAGCTGTCACAGCCCGAGAACTTGCATAGGCCGTGGACCACAAACGGGGTCAACTCCAGACCGACGATGCACTAACTTCGAACCTGGGCCACCGAATGGGGGCAGGCCACGCCGAAGCTTGCCGGCCGCCGTTGGGTGTTCTTGCACTACCCGATGAGAGCCTGGCCGAGCACGTTCCGGGATATGAGGCATTGCTTCGGCCACACCCGTGGGCATCGTCGGACGCGCAAAGCCGATGCAACCGGAGGATAGAAGAAGGGCGCAGCGGCAATCGATCTGCACGCAGTTAATTTATGCGTGTTACGTCTTGATTTGCAGCCTATCGAAGATCATTCGAAATTCGGTATTCGGGGATTGCTTACTAAGCCAAGACGACCAGTCTCCCACGAAGATCACCAGCATTACCAAAATCAAGTGTAAATTTTCTTATATTTAATTTTGGTTTGATAATACTACCTGCTGTTACATAGTTCTTTGTTACTTTAAAGTTTTCACTATCCTCGACTGCATGAACGCCTGGCCACATTTCATCGGTGTCTTTTGCCCCATTGCCGGTGACGTAGAGCCATGTCTTCGTTGTTGCGCTCCACTTCAGGATCGACCAGCGGTTGGCGCCCAGCGAGCCCATGCCCAGCGGTAGAGCTTTGATTGTCAAGCCAGCCTTCTTGAGCGGAGCTCTGACTTGATCTGTATAACTCTGAACCCAACTCGTTGCGAACGATCCATCGGGTTTTTTCTCACTGTCCAATGTACCATGGCGTGCGTTGCACGTAATAATTTCCACGGTTTTGATGCTTGGATTCCACTTGACCCACTCCAATACTTTGGCCGTAAAATCCGTCGCAGTCAGACCACAGAACTTGGACGCATCGCCGTGTCCCCAAAAAGTTAGGGTATTAATTTTCATAGCTTTCTTATCGAGCGCCGGTCCGCTGGCGTTGGCAATACTCGAGCCGGGTGTGATAGCTTGGAGCGCGTTGCAACGTGCGCGATGCCCTTCGTCGCCGCACAGGATCTGCACTACTGATTCTGTTGATCCGGAATTTTTGGATTGAGCAGGCTTGGTACCATGCCAGCCAAACGTGGAACTGAAGGGCAATCTCACGATGGTGTCTCCACAAATCGTATGGATGCGTAGCTGTATGACGCTGCGGCTAGTCGGGTCAAGCCGCGCTTAGGGTTTAGGCGAAGCCAACATTGAACCGAACGGAAGTTGGTCACGCAAGTCTCGTGAGCATCTCGTTGTTTCGTGAACGCGTCCGCAGGACAGTTGGATCGAAGGGCGGCGGCGCAGATGAATATGGGCTCAAGGCCGTCTCCGAATGGCGTTCGTGAGACAAGCGATCCCGTAATCGATGTTCCCGGTCCCGACATGTCGTTCCCACGGGTCACGCGCTACTCTTCGCGGGCGCTGCGAGGCCGCCGCATGATGGGGGCGGGAGGGGCGTCTTGATTTGGTGCACGACCGTTCCGACTGGTATTCTGGGCCGAGCCCATGGAGAGGCTAGGGGATGGTAGCGGGCATGGCGCTCCGGGGGACTGTACTTCTTACGAAGGCCGTCGACGGCTTAGCGGCGTCGCGCCGGGGCTACGAGCTTTGCTGGCGCTGGCCATCGGTTCCCGCGGCGACCTCCGCCAGCACCTTAGCCTCCTGGGACAGGTCCACCGCGAAACGGCGCAAGCGCGCGTTCTCGCGCGCCGGATCCTTCTTGCGACCTAGACCGCGACCCCAACCGATGCGACCCGCCAGGACAAGGGCTCCAGCTCGGGGCGGGCGCGGCCGCCTCAGGGACGGATGCCTGCGACGACCTCCCGCAGCGCCACCTCCATCGCGTCCGAGTTCCGGCGGCGGGCGGCAGCGAGGGCTTCCGGCTCGTGCCGCCGCCGGGTGCGGAGGGATTCGGCAATCTGCAGGCGCCGTGCGAGGAACGCGTCGAGATACGCGGCGCCGCGCGCGTCGGCGAGGTCGTGGAGCGCATCCCGTAGGGCTGCACGGATCGCATCGTGGACGGCCTCGGCGCTAAGCAGGTCATTGCGGCGCCGAACTTCACTCGCAACATCCATTCAGAATCGCCCCTCGGACCTCTGGTCGGCGCCGCGGCCGGAGCTTTAATGATGCCCGGCCTACCGGCGGCGATCAAGGTGCGGGCGGGGCCGGGACGTGGCCCTGCGCGAACGCGCAGCAATGGACCTCGTGCTCGCCCTTGCCCTTGAGGAACACTTTGCCGATCGGATGGATCGCGCTGCCGTCGCGCACGCGGGCAGCAGCCTCGCCGGACAGGTGGACCGCGCACCCGTCGCCCAGGGCGCAGAGCCGCGCGGCCACGTTCACGGTGTCGCCCCAGAGATCAAATGTGAACTTCGTCTGTCCGACGACGCCACCGACAACCGGGCCGACATGGATGCCGGCCCGGATCCGCCAGGGCGTGGACCCATCGCGCGCAAGGGGCACCATGTCCCGGACGCAGTCGACCGCCGCGGTGACCGGGTCGGCGTGCGGCGCAAGCAGGTTGGCGGTGGCCATGAAGGCATCGCCGATCGTCTTGATCTTCTCCAGCCCGTGCCGGTCCGCCACAGCCTCGAACGCTTCGGCGAGGCGCTGGACTTCGGCGACGACCGCCTCGGGACCCTGGGCATGGCACCAGGTCGTGAATCCGACGAGGTCGATGAACAGCACCGCGACGTCGTGGAACAGGCGGGGCTTGACTGTCCCGGTGGCCATCAGTTCGCCCACGGCCGCCGCCGGCAGGATCGCGCGCAGCAAGTCGTCCGCGCGCCTGCGCGCGTGCTCGATGGTTTCTAGGTGGGCCAACTCCCGGTCGTGGAGCCGCTTCCGCTCGAGGCAGGCCCGGACCCGGGCCTCAAGCAGCACGGGCTCGAAGGGCTTGGGCAGGTAGTCCTCGGCCCCCATCTCGATGCAGCGCGCGATGCTACTGATCTCGGTGAGCGCCGAGATCATCACCACCGGCGTGTGCCGCAGGCGCTCGTGTGCCTTCATTGCCCGCAGCACCGCGTAGCCGTCGAGCATCGGCATCATTACGTCGAGGAGGACGAGGTCGTAGGCCCCCTCGCCCAGCAGCTCGAGGGCTGCGCGCCCGTCGGCGGCCCGGACGCTCGCATGGCCGAGGATCTCGAGCTCCTGCTCCAGGAGATCGAGGTTGAAGGGTTCGTCGTCGACGATGAGGATGCGTGCGGGGTCCACGATTCTCGGTCTTTCTGATTTCGAGCTGCCGCCCTGCGCCCGCAGGTCAGCCCAGCCACTGATGCAGCTTGGCGAACAGCAGGTCCTCGTCCACCGGCTTCGTCATGAAGTCGTCGCAGCCCGCCGCGCGCGCCTTGTCCTCGTCGTCCCGCATCGCGTGCGCGGTGATCGCGATGACCGGGATGCCGGCCGTCGCCGGGTTGGCCTTGATGCGCCGCGTCGCCTCCCAGCCGTCGATGACGGGCAGGGACAAATCCATCAGGATGAGGTCCGGCGTGTAGCTCGTCGCCATCGCGACGCCCGCCGCGCCGTCCACCGCGATTTCGAGGGTGTAGTCGTCCTCAAGGAGCTGGGTCAGCAGGTCGCGGTTCAGTGCGACGTCCTCGACAATCAGCAGTTTTTTCATCCCGCAATGCTTCCGCTGTGTTGGCGCCGCCGCGGACGCCCTGCGCGGGCGGCTGTCACGAGGCTGGTTTCCCCACGCCGACGACGGGGGTCGGCACCGCGCGCGCGGCCCAGCCTCATGGGGCGTGCTGCCCCGCGGGGCTCCCCATGAGGGGCAGCACGCGCTTCACCTGCCGGAGGATCGCGTTCCGGTCGAGCCCCCGCTTGTCGATCAGTCCCAGCACGCGTTCCTGCAGCATCGCGCGCTCGGCCGACTCCAGTGTCGCCGCCGTCAGGATAATGACGGGGATCGTGCGGCCGACGGGGTCGGCCTGGAGGTGGTCGAGGAACGTGATGCCGTCCATGCGCGGCATCAGGAGGTCGAGGAGGATCACGCTCGGCGGCGCATGCGCGATGCGCTCCAGCCCCGCGACGCCGTCCGGGACCCAGTCGATCGTACAGCGCTCGGTGTCGAGCAGCTGGCGGACAAGATCGACCACGTTCGGATCGTCGTCGATCACGAGGATATGCTCCCCGTTGGGGGCGATCCGCGCCAGGGCGCCGATCAGCGATTCACGCTCGAACGGCTTCACGATGTAGTCGTTGGCGCCGAGGCGGTAGCCGAGCTCCTTCTGGTCGACAATCGAGAGCAGGATGACGGGGATTTCGCGCGTCTGCGGGTCGGTTTTCAGAGCGTGCAGCACCTGCCAGCCATCCGCCCCGGGCATCATGATGTCGAGAGTAATCGCGCGCGGCCGAAGTTCGCGGGCTAGGCGGAGCCCGTCCTCGCCGTTGGAGGCGCCGACGACCTCGTAGCCTGCATCGGAGAGGTTCTCCTTCAGGAGGTAGACCACGTTCGGGTCGTCGTCTATGGCCAGAACCATGCTCGATCCGGTCCGGACCGGTACCTCCGCCGCCGCCCCGGTGGGCAGGACGGCCTGCGGATTGGGCAGGCCGTCGAGGCGCTGCGGGAGGGTGAGGATGAAGGTCGAGCCCTCGCCCTCCCGGCTCTCCACCGCGATGTCGCCACCGAGCATCCGCGCGAGCCGGCAGCTGATGGCCAGGCCGAGGCCGGTGCCGCCGTGCGACCGGCTCGCGCTGTTGTCGACCTGCTGGAACTCCTCGAAGATCAGGTTCAGGGCCGAGTCCGGGATGCCAATGCCCGTATCTGTCACCGTGAATACGATGCGCTTGTCCACAGTACGCACGCGCAGCGTGACCGAGCCGGCCTCGGTGAACTTCACGGCGTTGCTGAGGAGATTGATGAGGATCTGCTTGAGCTTCTCCTGATCGGTGCGCACGGTCTCGGGCACGTCCTCGACGTCCCTGACGAGGCGGACCCGGTCGCTCTTGAGCAGGGGCTCCACCGTCCTGAGGCACAGGTCGAGGGTCGATTCGAGGGCGAAGTCCGTGACCTTCACCTCCATGCGCCCCGCCTCCACCTTGGCGAGGTCTAGGATGCTGTTGATCAGCGAAAGCAGGTGCTCGGAACTCGTGAGGATCTTCTCCAGGTTCTCGAACTGCTTGAGGGGAAGCACGTCTTTGGCGCGCCGCATCACGAGGCGCGTGAAGCCGATGATCGCGTTGAGCGGCGTGCGCAGCTCGTGGCTCATGTTGGCGAGGAAGCTGCTCTTGGCCCGGCTCGCGTTCTCGGCTGATTCCTTGGCGTGGCGGAGGTTCGCCTCCGCGCGTTGGCGCTCAACTACGCGGCCCAGCTGCGCCCCGATGTTAACCATGACCTTGAGGAGCCCCGACTTGGGTGCGACGGCCTCGGTCGAGAAGAATTCGAGCACCATAACGACCTCGCGCCCGATCGTCACCGGAAAGGCGAAGCCCGCCCGGATTCCGTCCGCCTCGGCGGCGGCAGCGCGCGGGCAATCTGCGGGTGCCGGAGCGAGGGCCCAGCTCGGCTCAGCGCTCGCCGCCGCGCGCCCGGGCAGCCCGACGCCCGGCAGGAACCGCGTGGCGCCCGTAACGGCCCTGAAGCCCGCGAAGGGAAGAGGGCCGTCGCCGTGCCAGATGCCGGTCGGCTGCAGAGCGCCATCCTCGGCGATCAGGTAGGCATGCCCAAGCGGCCAGCCGGTATGGTGCGAGACCCGCTCCAGGCAGAACTGGACCGCATCCTCCACGGTCAGGGCATCGTTAGCCGCCGTCGCGGTCGCCTGCAGGAGTTCGACGAATGCCGACTGCTCCCGGAGGGCCAGCTCGGCCTCCTTGCGCTCCGTGATGTCGCTCCACGACTCGACCACTTCGATCGGCTCACCGCGGCTATCCCGCACGAGACGCTGCTCGTCCCGGACCCAGCAATAGGTTCCGTCCTTACGCAGGAAGCGGTACTCTATGACGTTATGGCCGGTCTCTAGCAGGTACGGGAACTGAGCCAGGACCCGGTCGCGATCGTCCGCATGGAGACGATCCAACCAGAATTCCGGACCGGCGAGGTAATCGCTCGGTTCGTACCCCAGTAGTTCGCGCACGTTCTCGCTGATGAAGGTTGGCACATTCTGGCCGCCGACCTCGAAACTGCAAATCATCGAGGGCGATGCTGTCAGGAGATAGTTCAGCCGCCCCTGCGTCGTCAGGAGCGTTTGCTCCGTGACCTTGATCTCGGTGACATCCGTATAAACCGCGACGGTCCCCCCGTCCTCAGTCCTGGATTCGGTGATCCGGGTCCAGCGGCCGTCCGCCTGCTGCTGCAGGATGGGCTTGGCCGAGCCCCGAAAATGAATGAGTCGCTCTTCCAGCCATTCCTCAATCGTCGTGGTGCCGTCTCGGACGACGCAGCGAGCCCCGGCGGCACGCGCGAGGTCCGCATATATCACCCCTCGTACGACGAGGTCAGCCAACCCGGGATGAAAGCGATGGAACTGATCGTTGCAGTAGACGAGTTGCTCGTCAGCATCGAACAATGCGAACCCATCCGTACTTGTTGCGATCGATTCGATCAGTTGCGCCCGCGCGCTTTCGAGGAGTGAACCTCCCGCATTGCCGCTCGCCGAAGTATCACCAGCCACCCCATGATCCAGAGGTTCACGCTGGATATCATTATCAGCCACGGCTCAGAAGCTCCTGCTGCACGATCCAGCATCGAGGATGCCATTGCTGGGCGCTAAAATAAAGTTAAATTCCTGACAATGATTTTAATGGTTTCGCATGACTGAAAACTTGTGCTCGCACGCTTTCGCATCGCATTGAGAGTCTACATGTATCGTGGCTGAAGTGAGCTGACCACATCGAGGCGGCTGTTCGCCAAGTTTCGAGGGCTCGGGTTGGTGGAAAGGACGGCGTGAGGTTGATTCCAGGGGCGCCAGTCGGGGTTTCTCGCACCCCGCCTCATAACATGCAGAACAGCTTAATTGTTGGTGAGCGACGGGCATCATGGCTGTTGCGGGAGTGTCCGACACTCAGCCAGGAACTCCGATTCGCACGCCCGTCGCCCGCGCCCCGAACGCGCGCGAGCGCCTGCCTTACGCGACCATCCTCGGCAATTCCGATTGGGCGGTGCTTGCCGCCGTGGCGTCGTCCCCTGCGCGCCACTTTCGACGACATCCCCGACGTGCTGCGGACGGGACGTGCGTGGCGACATCTGCCGCGGGGCTTGCCGCCGTGGAGCACGGTGCATCCGCGGGTCCCTGCGCCTTTCGCGGGCGGGCGTGTCCGAGCGCCTTGCCCAGGCCCGCTCGCTGGTCGACCGTGAATGGATCGGACGCGCGGCCTAGGTCGTGTCCATCGATGGGGCGGACACTCCGGGTGGATCTGGAGCGGCCATCGGCCGGACGGCCTGCGGTGGAATTGCCGTGCGAGTCTGGTCAGGCAGACCAGTGTGAGGCCGACCATGCCCCCGATCTGCATGGAGCGGTGCTGGAGCCGCCAAGCATCGTCGGCCTCCCGCAACCCGGCTTCGATCGGGCGTTGGATCGACTCGGTGGTGGAAGGATGCCCACCTCGTCCTCTCGGCTCGCCTTCCCTGTCCTGACCGCAGCCATGATCCTCGCCAGGGGGATGGCCCCGGCCTTGTCGGCCGAGGTCACAGCCGCAGGGAGCGCTTCAGTGTTCGTGATAGATCAAGTGCAGATCCAATAAAGCTGCCTTCGCTTTCCAGCCCAGTATCAAACTGGGCGAGCTAGAACGAAAATAATTATAGTAGTGCTTGCTGGCGGACATGCATGACTGGCCGACCGGAGTATTTTGCAGTCGCGAAATCGCTCATAGATTAGATGGCCGAGCCCGCCGGGGACGAGGTGGTATTTGGCCTTCAGATCATTTTCCAGCTCGGTACCCAATGCCTGGCGAAACTCCGGGAGAGATTTGGCATACATCATGGCAGGAGTGTTAACCTGGGTCTCCTTTATTGCATCACGATGAGACGAATATTGTCGATCCCGTGTATCCACCCTCGTCTTTATCGGCAGTTCGTGTTTTTTCTTCGATGACGGTGAATCCGTTGCTGGCTACGAAATACAGTTTCAGCCTGATAAGCGCGAGATCGTAATCCTTCTGCGAATCGACCACGAGCGTGCAGCGGGCCATGTATTTGATATTAAGCCAATTTCAACCGAATTTCTTGTTTGCGTTCTTCAGGCCGCCGGATTTCGACTTCCACCCGTCCGCGGATCCAATCACTCTTGCTCTATCGATCGTTGCTGCGACTTTTTGAACCTCGGCGACGAGCCTTTCCTGCAGTTGGTGTGCTTCCCTGTCGACGATATTGCCCATTATCTCCTTATGTTTATTCATAGATTCTTCATTCGAGATCACGGTCATTTCCTTTGCATCACAAGAGTGTAAAAGCTTGCGCGAATTGACGGCTCTCGGCCGGACGCGAACTCCGCGCACATCCAGTCGTCGGCTTGCTTTACGTCGAGATCGGACGTGCTAGAGGGGCTATCTTGATGGTCGCGCCTGCAATTTAGGTTTTTGAATTGTCGGCCATTATGCGTAAATCTATCTGCGTAAATATTGATGATATCATCTTATGGGTCGCATATTTCATGTGCGGACTGCTAAATCTGAGTAGAGCTTAAGCTTTCAACAAAAAGCTATCGCGCTGCCCGCGTCGCTGTGATCTCCAGTTCCTGTTCGGGAGTCGGGAATTCTATCGTCACGCAGATGTCCGTCCCACTTGCGCGGCCGACCGCGTGTTTTTGTTTTGTAACGCGCTTGATACAGTATCGGATCGCGCAATGCCGCCCGGCAAACCATTGCGACTGGTGCGGGCACCGGATTGGTGCCCGCCTTGTAGGTATTCCAGGCGCTCAGGGAGATGCCGAGGAATTCGGCCGCCTCTTGGTTCGAGAGACCGGTTTTTGCTTGCCAGGCGGTCAGTTCGGCTTGACTGAAAGCGCGTTGCTCCGCCGCGATGTACCAAAGTTGTGCCGCGTCGATCCGCACTTCCCCCCAAACCAAACCGGCTCCGTCTGCGCTGACTTGCGCCGCGGCGAAGGCCGAGGGTGCTTGAGTGGCGTGAGATTCGTACCGCCGAAGGCGATCCAACCCGACAATTCCACGCAGGAAGAGGAATTGTCGTCCCATGTCACGAGCAGATTTGTTGAGCCGATGCATGAGATGTTTGTCACGCTGATGTGATGCGACAAAAAATTGACCCTTTCAGATGGAATATATCGCTTCGTCGCATTGGGTTTGGTGGAGATGATCCTGTCCGCGTCATACGTCCGTGTTCCCGGGAACGCTCGCGTGTTGCCTCGACCGGGCATCCGTCGATCGGGCCGTGTAAGACCACGCGCAGATACCTCCAGACGACATGCACGCCGTCACAGCCGCCAGTGGGGCGGCGACCACGGTTCATGGCAGGCGAACACCTGCCATGAACGTCAGCGGTGCGAGCGAATTTGCCGACGCGTCACGTGGACCGTGTGCGTGACACCAATGGCTTCGATGGTTGGGCGTCTCTCAAGGGCCGAGACAAGAGAGTTTCCCCGATTGCTGTTGACGCGATCGACGATCGCCCGACGGTTCGCACCCATCGCCGTAGTTGGAACGATAGTTCGACCGATGTTATCGTCATTCGACAGGAAAAAACGACGACACGGCTCGTCGATTGGCCGAAAGCTTTCACGAGGTTGGGCGGTTCTGCTGTTTCACTTGGTCACTCACCAAGTCGCTATCATTCCTGCTTGAAATTGCACAGGGTGAGCGGCTCCGGCGGTTCGCGAAAGGTTTGGCTGAGCGTCTCACAAACCGGTTCGGGGGGCGGTTTCATGCGAGCCTCGGATCCCGCGGCGGAGTGATCTCAACTGGCGCGCGCACGACCCGAGGCCCCGGACGCCCCGGTACCGGGTCCACCGGGATCGTGCGAGCGACCCGAAGCGATTGCTGAAGCGTTGGCCGAGCAGGTCCGGTCCTCCGAAGCATGGGGGGATCCGCCGCATGGGTCATCAGGTCTCGCGCAACCAGTTCCAGACGTGCTGCACCGTCCCTTGACCGCCGGTTCGCTGGGCCAACCGACACGCGCCACGCCAGGCCTGGGGCGGGGCACCGTAGCGGTTTCGGAAGCTGCGGCTGAGCTGCGAGAGGCTGCTGAAGCCGAAGATCTCGGCCAACCGGCCGAGGGTACGCGTCTCCATGGGATCGGCGAGCGCATCGCGCACCGCCTTCAGGCGCTCGGTTTGCACGAAGTGCATCACGCCCCCCTCCGGCTCGAATAGTCGGTAGAGGGTGGAGCGTGAGAGCAGCATCTGCCCGGCGATGAACTCCGACGAAAGATCGGGTCGCGACAGGTTCGCTTGCACGATCATCCTGGCTAGGGCCATCAGGCCACTATCGAGTTCGCGGCCGTCCAGTAGGTCCGAGGCTTTTGAGTTGTCGAGCAGGCGATGCAGGAAGGCAACGAACTCATCGGCGACAGCCGAGGCTTCGGTGGCGCGCGTGGTCGGCAATCGTTGGTAGATGTCCAAGATGCGCGCGGCCAGGAGCCGGTTGCGGGCCCCATCGAACAGCAGGCCGTGCGCCTCCAGCGGCAACCCCTGGAGGTGGTCGCAGGGAACGGCGATGCCGATCGCATCAGCTCGGTCGATCATGCCATCGAGCAGATGGCGGCGGCCGATGAAGGTCACGGTGCCACGCGAGGCCGAGACCGGTTTGCCCCCGACGGTACCCTGGAAGCGGCCGAATCGGTAGAGTTGGACCATGTAGTGGTCGGGGCTCGCGTCGGCGATCGCGCTGGAGCCGCTGCGTCGAGAGCAGCGTGCGGTGGGTGACGAGGTCGCTGAGCTGGTACGCGATGTTGGTGCCGAAAGGCAGCGGGGCGGATCGCGTTGTCGGACTGACCTCGTACATCGGCGCCAGGAGGGTACGCCATCGCTCGAAGGCCTCCCCGCGGGGCAAGCCTGACGTCGTCGGAAAAAGTGTGGCAGGCCCACTTCCGCCGTCGTGTCGTCTGCGCTCAACGGGTCAGATCCTTCGCCGTTCAAACCATTCGATGGAGGACGTTAGGCATGCCGGATTTGGGCAGGGCAAACCAAATGCGCGTGTAACCGTCCGAGTGAACCGCCCCGGGAAACCCGGATCGATTCAGTTCCGGTCATGATCGCCTTCCACGACGATCATCGTGCCTCTGCGGGGTCGAGTCGATCTGCAGGCTCCTGCCGATCGCCCCGTCGACGGATCACGCGCAGGCCGCGCGATCTGCCCGCCGTGCGGCAGGTCATCCTCGGTCGCCTGTCGCTTCAAACCGCCCTTCGATATCGAAGGGCCGAGGTCGTGCTAGCGCAGGGCTGCCGCATCGGCTTTGCGCGGTCGTCCGCGCTTCCGAGGCCTGTGGCGGGCCTGGCACAGGATCGGGTCGCGCAGGGCCGCCCGGCAGACGATGCCCACGGGCGCCGGGACCGGGTTGGTGCCCGCCTTGTAGGCGTTCCAGGCGCTCAGGGAGATGCCGAGGAACTCGGCCGCTTCCTGGTTGGAGAGGGCGATCGCGGCCTGCCAGGCCACGAGGTCCGCCCGGCTGAAGGCGCGCTGCTCGGCGGCGATGCACCAGAGGTGGGCCGCTGCGATGTGCAGAGGGCCCCAGGTCAGCCCGGTCCCGTCCGGGCTGACCTCCACCGCGGCGAAGCGCCGGGGCTGCTTGAGGGGCGCGCGCTCGGGTCCGCCGCCGGCGATCCAGCCGGCGAGTTCCACACAGGAGGACGAGCCGTCGTCCCAGGTCACCTTGACGTTCGTGGGACCGATACACAGCACTTGGGTAAGGTAGGCAGGGCGTGGCACGGATCGGACCCCTTCAGGCCGGGCCAAGCACTGCGCCGCCCCGGTGTCACAAGGCGTAAGTCCGTTCGCCCCGTGCATGCGTGCGGCCCGGCACCCAAACCCGGAGCGCGGGCCGGCCGCCGCCCCGTCGCCGTGTCGGACCGCACGCGTACGCGGACCGGCGGGGCGCCGGCCGCGCGCCGGATCCATGCGCGGGGCCAATCGCGGGCTCGCGCCTTGACGGCCGCCGACCGAACCGGACAGGAGTTCGATGCAGGACGGCGCAGCGCGGAAGGACATCATGAACACGACCCGGACGCCCTCCTCAAATTCGACCGCCCTGGCGGCGCTCGTCCGGACGCACCCGACCTTCGCGCAGCTCGACGAAGCGGTGCTCGCCGTCCTCGTCGGCGGCAGCCGGGTCGTCGCCTTCGGGACCGACGAGCCGCTGGTGCGCCAGGGTGACGCCAGTGATTGCGCCCTCGTCCTCATCGAGGGCACCGTCGCCGTCGTGGCGCAGACCGATTTCGGGATCGCGACCCTGTCCGAGCTGTCGGGCGTCCAGCTCCTGGGCGACGTCGGCGTCTACGCGCAACTTCCGCGCTCGGCGACGCTGATGGCCAAGACGCCGGTGCGCGCCCTGCGCATCGAGCGCGCGGCGATGCTGCGCCTCTGCCACGATGCGCCGGAGGTGCCTCTGCGCGTGATCCAGCAGCTCGGCGCCAGGCTCAACGCCTTCAACCAGGCGATCGCCACCTACGCGGACGCGCTCTCGGCGCTGGACGCGCAGCACGGCGACCCCGGTATCGTCGAGGCGCTGCTCAACCCGCCCCCGGAACTCACGAACTTCGCGGGCGCGTTCGGCAGGATGGCGCAGTTCATCCGGGAGCAGCGGCGCCAGCGCGAGGAGATGGCGAGCGCCGCGGCGATCCAGAATGCCCTCCTGCCCTTTCCGCTGCCGACCGACCCGCGCCTGCGCCTCGACGCCCGGATCAAGCCCGCGCGCCACGTCGGCGGCGACTTCTTCGACGCGCGCCTCGTTGCGCCCGATCGGCTGATCGTCACGATCGGCGACGTGTCGGGCAAGGGTGTCCCGGCCTCGCTGTTCGCGACCGTCTGCCAGATGGTGATGCGCCTCGTTCTCGACGACGGCGCGGACCTCGGAGCGTCCCTGACGCGGGCCAACGTGCTGATCACCTCGGCGAACCGGGAGGGCATGTTCGCGACTTTTCTCGTAGTGCAGCTCCATCTCGGGACCGGCGAGATGCGCTATTGCAATGCCGGCCATGTCTGGCCGACCATCCAGCACGCGGACGGGACCTGTACGGTGCTGAGCGGGAACGAGCTGCCGCTCGCGGTCATCGAGGATGCCGCCTACGTGGAGCGCCGCACGCACCTGGCGGAGGGCGACCGCCTCGTCCTGTGCACGGACGGCGTGATCGAGGCCAACGACGTCGGGGGCGAGGAGTTCGGCCAGGATCGGCTCGTCGAGACCCTCGGCCTGATCCGGGGGCAGGACGGGGATGCCGCCGAGGCGATCGTGGCGGCCGTCGAGGCCTTCGCCGGGGAGGCGGAGCAGTTCGATGACATCGCCTGCATCGTGGTGCGCCGGACCACCCCGGCGGACGCCGTATCGGCAAGCCCGAACGGCACCTGAGGCGCCGCCCTCAGGCGAGGGCGAGCATCGCGACCAGGAAGACGTTGGTGATCTGGTGCAGCAGCTGGTCGAAGCCCATCAGCCACCAGAAGCGCGCGTCGGTGACGGGCAGCTGGAGGTGCTGGCTGGCCAGTGCCTTGGCCCGGTCGATCGACCCGTGGACCACGAAGTCGACGAGCCCGAGCCACCAGAGGGCCGGCGCGACGAGGAGCGCGAGGCCGAGGGTGGCGAGCCCGTGCAGCCCGGCATGGGCGGCGAGCGGCTTATGCCAGCCGCCGATGCAATCCTTGCCCCGTGCCATCCAGTTCGTCTGGAGCACGAAATCGGCGGCGTAGTGCTTCAACTCCATCGCGAGCATCAGCAGCACGAATGTCCCGACCGGGACGGGCGTGAGCAGGGGCGGCATCGGGCCTCACCGGTTCGAGGGATTCGCCGCGATCGCGGCGGCCCCCGGCCTCGCGTCACATACGGTCGATGCGAGCGGGATCACCGGATGGCGCGGGTCAACGGCCACACAAGGCGGCGACGGCGCCCGGCGCCGCCACCGCGCCGCCATCGGCGAGCCGCGTCGGCGTGCACAGGGCCGGGCTCGCTGCGCACAGACCGGAAAAGCCGAGCTGAATCTGCGATCCGCCCGGCGTGGTGCCCGTGGTGATGCCGGACGTGGTCACGATGGCCACCGAGCCGGATTGGTTCAGCACCGCGCATTCCTTCCCGGACCGGGTACAGACGCGAACCTCGCCTTCGAGCAGCGTCACGACGCTGCGCACACCGGTCGTCGAGACGTCGAACGTCGTGCCGCGGACGCCGATCGTCGCGACCGGCGTGTTGATCTGGTAGGACTTCTTCTCAAGGTCGCCCGTGACGAAGCGGTAGGTGCCCTTCAGGAGGTTGAGGGCGACCTTGCCGGCTGGGCGATCCTCCGAATAGACGTACTGGTTGAGCGACACCCGCGCGTTGGGCCCGATCGAGAGATTGGTCTGGTCCAGGAAGACGATCTTGGCGACGCTGTCGGCGCCCGTCTGCACCGCCTCTTCCTTGAAGACGGATTCGCCCGTGGTCAGGGCGCTGCGCTGGTTCCCCTTCAGGCGGGAGACGTCGTTCTGCACGACGATCGTCTTGCCGATGCCCTGCGCGGCCACCGCACCGGGAACGGCGAGCATCGCCGCGGCCGCGAGCCCATGCGTGCAGGCCTGTTTGGCGAATCTCATCGCGGGGCGTTCCACAGTTCGGCCCACGATCTTAAGCGCACGGCCCCGGCGTTCAATGGCGACCCCTGCATTTCGTGCAGGTGTTGCAATTTGGGCGAAGCCGAGAAGACTCCCACCGGCGCCCTGGAAGAGTTGGTCCCGGCGGCGCAAGCCCTGCCCGGGTGATGCGAGCGGGGATCAGCCGCCCCGCGGGAAGAGGTCCCGGACGTCGACTCCGAGCTGCCCACGCAGGCTCTCGACGGCCTCGGGCGGGAGGGCCTCGACCCAGGCCCGGTGGGCGGCGTGGTCGGGCAGCGCCCGAGCGTCGGCGGGGGCACCTCGCCGAGGGCCGCGTAGGCGACGGCGTAGGCGGCGACGGCGTTTACGCTCGCGCACCGGGTCCGGCCGGTGACGAGGCCGCTCGCCCGGGCGCCGAGGAAGAAGAGGCGGTCGCCGACGGGGGCGAGAGCCGTCGGGATCAGGGCCCAGCGCCCGATCAAGCCGAACCCGGCGGGCAGGAAGAGGTAGCAGCTCGCATCGACGAACGCGGCCGGGTCCTCGTCCCGCAGCGGCATCGCCGACAGGTCGGGGCGCCGGAACCGGCGCGCGGCCGAAACGCCGCCGCAGCGGTCGAGCCCGACCGCGAGGGCCGCCGTGAGGCAGCGTTCCACGTGGTCGTCGTCGTACCAGCATTCGGCATCGAGGAAGCCGATCGCGGCGTAGCCCGCCGAGGCCGCCAGCAGCCCGCCGACGGCCCGCGCCGGCCCGGCGCCGCCCGCGCCCCCGGGGCCGAGCGCGAGGTGCCGGACGCCCGCAGGGTCGAGCCAGCCCTGCGGCGGGCCCTCGGGGACCAAGGATGTGATCCGCCGCGATGGTCTGGCGCCCGACGGAGCCGATGCAGCGCCGGAGCGTCTCCCGCGACTGCCCGCGATAGGGCGTCACCACGGCGACCCGGGGGGCGCCCCCCACCAGCCTGTCCAGCCAGGGCGACGCCTGCGCGCCGAGGCGCCGGAGGGCGAAGTCCCGGTTCGCGCTGACCCGCCGGCGCATGTCCGCCTCGAGATCCAGGCGTGCCAGCAGGAGTGCGCAGGCCACGAGGCAGTCGATGTCCCGGCCCGTCCAGTAGGCGTTGACCGCGTAGTCGTCGACGAGCCCAGTCTCGTAGACCCAGGGACGCAAGAACAGCCCCGCCTCCGGCCGGGGCAGGCCGAGGCCGCGCTCCGCCGCCGCGAGGCCGAGTGCGTGCGCGCCGCGCTCACGGCAGACGCGGGCGGCGGCGTGGAGGGCCTCGACGCGCTCCGGCACCGCCGCTGTCGCGCGCTCGAACAGCGCGAGCACCGCCTCCGTCGGTGCCCCCTGCCCCGCCATCAGCAGGCCGGCATTGAGCAGGCACTCGAACACCTCCTGGTCCCAGTGACCGAGGTCCGCGCGCCGGAGATAGGCGTCGATCGCGGGTCCGTCCTGGCCGCAATCCAGATAGCTCTGCGCGAGGTAGAACGTGTAGCGCGCGCAGGCCGGGATCGGCCTCCTCCACCAGCGCGGCCTCCAGCAGGGCTGCGTCGCGCGCGTACGTCTCCGGGTCGCGTGAGCGGGCGCCGTCCCCGCCGTAATGGACGGCGAGGCCCGCCGCGAAGGCGCGTGTCCGGGCCGAGTCGGGAACCGTGAGGTATTCGTGCAGCACCGACCGGTAGCGAAAATCCAGGCGGTTCGCGAAGAGCTGCAGGCGCCGGTAGACGGTCCCGCCGTGCCGGATCTCGACGTCGTCGACGTCCGCCGCCAGGGCCGCCTTGAAGGCGGCCGGGTCGAAGCCCGCATCGCGGACGAGGCGGTCGTCGGCATCGAGCACCAAGGTGTAGTCGATGCCGGGCCGCCGCCGCAGGGCCGCCAGGGCCGACGACCGGTTGTGCGCGAAGTCGCGCCAGGGCTCCGTGATCACGCAGCCCGGTATGCCGTGCCGCGCGAGCCAGGTCCGCACGAGGTCCGGCGTTCCGTCGCGTGATCCGGTGTCGACCACGACGGCGGCGTCGATCAGGTCGCTCGCGCTCTCGAGGCAGCGCAGCACGACGTGGGCCTCGTCCCGGACGATTATGCTCAGCCCGATGGTCGCCATTCGCCCGCCTTCCGGACCCGTCCACCGCGGGGACGGACTCACGGTCGCGAGGACGCCGCCTGCATATCCGAAACGGCGCCCGGACGTCGACGCAAGGCCGGATTCGGTGGTGGGTTCGGCCGTGCGTGCATCCGAATGTGGCGTGCTTCCCACAGCAACCGGCTTTCGGCGGAGATCCACGGGCAAATCCCGGACAGCGCAAGCGAATTCTGCTCTTATTCGGGATCATCGGGCGACCGGTCCGGCCGGGCCGTCCCCGGGGGCGGGGCTCGCCCGCCGATGCGCCCGGGCCGGGCCGTCGGGCTCGCCCGGCCGCTCGCGGCGATCGGGGCCGGGCGTGCAGGGATCGAGCGTGCATGAGTCACCGTAAGCGCAACTCGCTGCTCACGACGGTCTTCGTCTGCAGTGCTGTGCTCGCGTGCCTGGTGACCAACCGGGCAGCGTGGTCGGTCGGCGCGTCCGGCGCGCCGGGCCTGCCGGGCGGCGTCAGCGGCACGGGCGGCGCCGGCGGGACGGGCGGCGCCGGCGGGACGGGCGGGACGGGCGCCACGGGCCGGGACGTCCCGGGCGCGCCGGTCGCCAACAATCAGCCCGTCGCCGGTGAGGCGGGCGGCCTCGGCGGGACCGGCGGGATCGGCGGCGCGGGCATCGACGGCGGCGACGGGGCGTTCTCGTTCCCGGGTGGTCCCGGGGGGAGCGGCGGCGCCGGCGGCCTGGGTGGCACGGGCGGGACGGGCCTGCGGACCGTCGGCGGCGGCAACACCGATGCAATCCAGGGCGGCCTGGGCGGCACCGGCGGCACCGGCGGCCGGGGTGGACCGGGCGGACTGGGCTTCGACTGCACCAACACGGGCCCGGGCGGCACCGGCGGCACGGGCGGGGCCGGGGGCACGGGCGGCGACGGCGGCCTCGGCGGCGTCGGCGCGCAGCTGGACGCGGCGGGGACATTCACCAACACGGGCGCCGTCGCGGGCGGCACAGGCGGCGCCGGCGGTGCGCAGGGCCCCAGCGGGGCCGGCGGTTTGGGTGGGACCGGCGCGAGCGGCTCCACCGGGGGCGCGGCCGGCGCCGACGGCCCCCTCGGCGCGTTCGGCCTCGGCGGCACCGGCGGGACTGGTGCGGTCCTGGGCAGGGCCGGGACCTTCGCGAACAGCGCAGCGGGCAGCGTCGTCGGCGGCCAAGCCAGAGGAGGCAGCGGCCCCGGGGGAATTCGTGGCGGCGACGGCGGGGCCGGCGTCTCCGCGCTGGCGGGCAAGACCCTGACCAATGCCGGGGCGATCGCGGGTGGCGCGGGCCGGGACGGTCCGGCGGGCGACACCGGCACCGGCTATCCGGGCGGGCGGGGCGGAACCGGGGCCGACATCGCCGGCGCCGGCGCCGTCGCCAACAGCGGAACGATCACCGGCGGCCGGGGCGGTGCGGGCGGCACGGGCGGTACGGTAGCCACGAGCGACTTCGGTACCGAAGCGCCACCCGGCGAGCCCGGGGTCGCGGGCGTTGCGGGCGCGACGGGCGCGGACGCCGCCGCGGGCGGCGACGGGCTGCACATCACCGGCGGGACGGCCTTCGGCAACACCGGGACGATCGTGGGCGGCCTCGGTGGCGCGGGCGGCGCCGGCGGCACGGGCGGTTCGCCCCAGGGGAGCGCGAGCGCGGGCGGCACCGGCGGGACGGGCGGCCGGGGGGGCTTGGGCGGCACCGGCGGGATCGGCCTCCAGCTGATCGGCGGGGGCGCCTCCGGCAATGCCGGGACGATCCGGGGCGGGGACGGTGGAAACGGCGGCGCGGGCGGTGTGGGCGGCACGGGCGGCGACGGTCAGATCAGCGGTGGGGACGGCGGCCCCGGCGGAGCCGGCGGCGCGGGCGGCAGCGGTGGCGCGGGCGGGACCGGCCTGCAGCTCACCGGAGCGGGCGTGTTCACCAATGCAGGGATCATCGCGGGCGGCCAGGGCGCCGCTGGTGCGAGCGGCTTTGGCGGGGTGGGCGGCGTGGGCGCGAGCGGCGCCGTCGACAGCGCGGCCGGACCCTTCGGCGCGTCCGGCTTCGGCGGCGTGGGGGGCATCGGCCTCCTCCTGGCCGAACGGGGCAGCGTCACAAACGCCGCCACGGGCAGCATCCTCGGTGGTGCCGGGGGCGCCGGGAATGCGGGCGGCGACGGTGGGGTCGGCGTCTACGCGCCGTCCGGCGGGACACTCTTCAACGCGGGCGCGATCGCCGGTGGTACCGGCGCCTTCGGTGGCCGCGGCGGGACTGCCGTGGTTGGCGCCGACCTCGCCATCGTCACGTCCGGCAGCATCAGCGCGGGCACGGTCGCTCCCCCGCCCGCCCTGCGCGTGGTGGTGCCCGGCGGGACGGGGAATGCGATCACCTTCACCGGCGGCCTCAACAGCCCGACCCTGTACGCGACCTCCGTCATCAGCGGCAACGTCGTGGCCTTCAGCGCCGCCGACCGCCTCGGCCTCGGCGGGACGGCGAACGGCAGTTTCGACGTCTCCGGCATCGGTACCCAGTACCAGGGCTTCGGCGTCTTCCAGAAGACCGACGCGAGCACGTGGCAGCTGACGGGTACCACGGGTGCGGTCACGCCCTGGCAGGTGTTGGGCGGGACGCTCGCGATCGCGGCGGATGCCAGTCTCGGCGCGGCCGCCGGGGGCGTCCTCCTCGATGACGGCACGCTCCGGGCGACCCAGTCGTTCGCCACGGCGCGAACCATCACCCTGGGCGCCGCCGGCGGGTCCGTCCTGACGGATGCCGGCGTGACGGTGGCCGCCAGCGGACCATTGACCGGAAGCGGTGGCTTGACCAAGGCGGGCACGCTGACGCTGTCGGGGTCCGGCAGCTACACGGGTCCGACCCTGGTGCAGGCCGGCACCCTGGCCCTGGCCGGCACGGGCTCGCTGGCGGGGTCCGTCACCACGCTGGCGGGCGCCGCCTTCACGAATGCCGGGACCCTGTCGGGGGGCTCGCCAACGCGGGCACGGCCAGCAACGCCGGCACGATCGCGGGGGCGGTCGCCAACGGCGGCAGCTTCGTGAACACCGGCACGGTGGGCGGCCTCCTGACCAACGGCGCCGGCACGAGCACCAGCACGGGCACCCTGGCCGGGGGCGCGAGCGTCACCGGGGGCAGCCTCGTCCTGGGGGCGGGCAGCGTGGTGACCAGCCCGGTCTCCAACGCGGCGGTGGTGACGGCGCAGGGCCGCATCGACGGGGCGGTCACGAACGCGGCGGGGGCGCGCTTCACGCTGACGGGTCCGCTGGCGGGGGTGACGCAGCTGACCAACGCCGGCACGGTGAGCCTGGCGGGCAACGCGCTGAGCCTGGGCACGCTCGCGGCGGGCGCGGGCGGGGTGATCCAGAACGGCGCGGCCGCGGCGGCGACGCTGACGGTGACGGCGGGCGGCTACGGCGGAACCCTCCAGGACGGTCCGGGCGGGGGCGCGCTCGGCTTGACCAAGGCGGGTGCGGGCACGCTGACGCTGTCGGGGTCCGGCAGCTACACGGGTCCGACCCTGGTGCAGGCCGGCACCCTGGCCCTGGCCGGCACGGGCTCGCTGGCGGGGTCCAGCGGTCTGGCCCTTGCCGCAGGCTCCAGCTTCTCGATCGCCGGCCTAAGCAACGGCGGCGCCGCGATCACGTGCCTCGCCGACGGCGCGCCCGGGCAGGCCGGCAGCGTCCAGCTCGGCGCCAATACCCTCACGCTGACCAACGCGGCGGGCACGTTCGGCGGCACCATCATCGGCACGGGCGGCCTGACGCTGGCCGGCGGCACGCAGGTCCTGACGGGAACGAACGCCTATTCCGGCCCCACCTGGATCCTCGCCGGGACGCTCGTGGATGGAGCGGGCGGCGCCCTCTCGGCCGCCTCCGCCTTCACGCTGGCCAACGGCGCGACCCTCGACCTGGCCGGCTTCGACCATCGGATCGCCTCGCTGGCGGGGGCGGGCACCGTCACGAACAACGGCGCGGCGGCCGTGCGCCTCTCCGTCGGCGGCGAGGGCACGACGACGTTCGCGGGCGCCCTCGCGGACGGGGTCTCGCCCATCGGCTTGACCAAGGTCGGCACGGGCACGCTGACCCTGGCGGGGCTCGGCACCTATACGGGTGACACGCTGATCACCAAGGGCACGCTGGCGATCACCAACCCGAACGCCATCGGCACCGGGGTCCTGCTCATGGACGAGGCGACCCGCCTCGCGTTCATCGGCAGCGGCTACACGCTGGCGAACGCGATCCGCTTCACGGGGCGCGAGGACCCGACGATCGATTCCGGCCCGGGCACGGTCGCCATCAGCGGGCGGATCGCGGGGCCCGGCATTATCGAGAAGGCGGGCTCCGGCACCCTCGTGCTCCTCGCCGACAACAGCTACACAGGCCTCACGCGGATCGCGCAGGGCACGCTGCAGGTGGACGGCTCGATCGCCGCCTCGCCGCTCGTGACCGCCGCGCCGGGCGCGGTGCTGAGCGGGATCGGCCGCGTCGGCGGCATCCTCGCCCAGTCGGGCGCCATCGTGGCGCCGGGCAACCCGGCCGTCCCCTACGGTACCCTGACCGCGGAAGGCGCGGTGACGTTCGCCGCGGGCTCCGCCCTCGCGGTCAACACCTCGCCCACGGCCGCGAGCCACCTGGCGACGACGGCCACCGCGACGATCGCGCCGGGGGGTATCCTACAGATCTCGCCCGGTCCGATGGCCTATACGACGCCCCTGCGCCTGCCGATCCTGACCGCCTCCGGGGGCCTGACCGGGCAGTTCACCACCATCGTCTACACCGCTCCGGTGCAGGGCCAGCAGCCCTCGGTGCTCTATTCCGGGAACACGTCCTTCCTGCAGTTCGGCGACACCCAGATTAACCCGCGGAATCCCTCCCCGGACCTGACCAGCGCGATCGCCTCGGCGCGGGACCTCGCACGGGACCGGATCGGGGCGTTCGTGACCCAGCGGGTCATCGGCAGCGTGCTCACCGGCGCCACGCAGCAGGTGAGCTGCGGCGACTGCTTCAGCGGGTTCGGCATGGCCGGATCGTACAGCATCGGCGCGCAGGGCCGCCGCGCCATCACGGAGGACCTGATCGCCATCGGCGGCTTCTCGCTGACGGGCTACGACAGCGGCCGGGTCCAGGTCCCCGTCGCGCCGATCTTCGCGGGTCTCCTGCGCTACGACCCGGCCAATCTCGGTCCGGCTCGGCCCTTCGTCGACGTCGGCGGCCTCGTCTCGCCGGGGCAGCCGACGACCTACAGCCGGCCCTACACCTTCGGGAACCTGGCCGGGGTGGGCGTCGGCCGGACCTCGACGACGAGCGCCTCCCTCTTCGGGCGCGTGGGCTACGTCGCCCGCCTGTCGCCGCAGGACGAGATCGCGGCCTCGGCCGAGATCGCGCGGGGCTGGCAGTATGTCGGCGCCTACTCCGAGACGGTCTCGGCGCTCAACCCCTACCCGCTCGTCAGCCGCGGCGGGACCGACAGCATCAACATCGCCAAGGTCGGCGGCCAGTGGACCCACCTCTTCGGTGCGAAGATCGAGACCCAGTTCGGCCTCGGCGTCGCGCAGGGCTTCTGCACCGCGAGCGGCCTGAGGGCCGCATTCGGGGACCTGCCGGTCGCCACGCCGGTCGGCAACGCGACCTGGGCCGAGTACAGCGTCCGGGCGAGCTACCGGGTGAACCAGGAACTGGCGCTGGACGCGTTCGTCCTCGGAACCCTTGGGGCCCAGCCCATCGGCAACACCATTCACGGTGGCGTGTCCGCGCGCTACGCGTTCTGATGGCCGCGATGCCACCACGGCGTCTCCGCCCCCCCCGGGCGCCCGGGGGCGGCGGCGTCCTCCGGCGCCTGGGCCGGCGGATCGGCTCCGGGCGTGCCATCGCCACGGGCCTCCTGCTGCTGCTGCTCGCCCTGCGGGTGGCCGATCCGCCGCCCGTGGAGGCCCTGCGCCTGCGGGTGTTCGACGCCTTCCAGGCGCTCGCGCCCCTCCCCCCGCCCGCCGAGCGCCCGGTCGCCATCGTGGATATCGACGAGGCCAGCCTGAAGGCGCTTGGGCAATGGCCGTGGTCGCGCGAGCGGATGGCCGAACTCTGCCGAAGGCTCACCGAGGCCGGGGCGGCCGTGATCGCCTTCGACGTCATGTTCTCCGAGCCCGACCGACTGTCCCCGCCGATGCTCGCCGACACCCTGCCGAAGCTCAGCGACGCCGCCCGCGCGGACCTGCGGGCGCAACCCGGCAGCGACGCCACCTTCGCCGAGGCGATCCGGGCCGGACGCGTGGTGCTCGGGCAGACCGCTTCCGCCGAGCCGGTGGCCTGGGCCGGACAGGGGCCGCCGCCCCAGACCGGGATGGCCGTGGTCGGGAGCGATTTCGACCCCGCCGCCGCGCTGATGAGCTTTCCCGGGCTTATCCGGAACATCCCCGTGATTGAGGAGGCGGCAACGGGGCGGGGCGTCTTCACCATTAGCCCCGAACGCGACGGCGTGGTGCGGCGTGTGCCGATGGTGCTGCGCGCGGGCGGCACCGTGGTGCCCACCCTGAGCCTCGACGTGATGCGTGTGCTGACGCAGGCCGACAGCATCCTGATCCGCACCGACGCGACCGGCGTCGTCTCCCTGCGCCTGCCGGACGTCACCGTGCCCACGGACCCACGCGGTCAGATCTGGGTCCGCTTCGGCCGGCACGACCAAAGCCTGTACATTCCGGCCTACACGATCCTGGACGAGAGCTTCCCGCCCGAGCGGGTGCGCAACCGGGTCGTCCTCGTGGGCACCTCCGCGGTCGGCCTCCTCGACAACCGGACCACGCCCATTGACCCCTCGCTGCCCGGGGTCGAGGTCCATGCGCAACTCCTGGAGAACCTGCTCCAGGGCACCCTGCTCGTGGTCCCGAACGCCGCGATTATCATCGAGATCGCGGTCGCGGCGGTGGTCTCCCTCGGGATTATCGTGTTCGCGCCGATCCTCGGGGCGCTCAACCTGCTCGTGCTCGGGATCCTCGTGGCCGCCGGCCTCGCCTACGCCTCCTGGTTCGCCTTCTCGGCGCAGAGCCTGCTGCTCGACTCGACCTTCCCGCTGGCGACGACCTTCCTCGTCTACCTCACCGTCGTCTTCACCAACTACTTCCGCGAGCAGGCCGGCCGCGCCCAGATCCGGTCGGCCTTCGGGCGCTACCTATCGCCCGCCCTCGTGGAGCAACTCGCCCAGGCCCCGGAGAAGCTGCGCCTCGGCGGCGAAGAGCGGCGCCTCACGATCATGTTCTCGGACGTACGCGGATTCACGACCATCTCGGAATTCTACAAGACCGACCCGGCCGGGCTCACCGCCCTCATGAACCGCTTCCTGACGCCTCTCACGAACGCGATCCTCGACCGACGCGGCACCATCGACAAGTACATGGGCGACGCCATCATGGCGTTCTGGAACGCGCCGCTGACCGACGCGGAGCACGAGCGCAACGCGGCGGCCGCCGCCCTCGACATGCTCGCGCGCATGGACGCGCTGAACGTCCTACGCCGGGCGGAGGCGGAGGCCGGCGACCATCCGGTCCTGCCCATCGAGGTCGGCATCGGCATCAACACCGGCCTCTGCGTCGTGGGCAACATGGGGTCCGACCTGCGCTTCGACTATTCGCTGCTCGGCGACCCCGTGAACATCGCCTCGCGCCTCGAAGGCCAGTCGAAGTTCTACGGCGTCAAGATCGTACTCGGCGCCGCCACCGCGCAGGCCGTGTCCGCCCTCTACCCGGTGCTCGAGATCGACCTGATCCAGGTCAAGGGCAAGACCGAACCCGAGACGATCTCCACGCTGGTAGGGGACGAGGCCTTCCGGCGCTCCGCGCGCTTCGCCGCCCTCGCGGAGCGGCACGCGGGCATGATCGCAGCCTATCGCGACAAGCGCTGGGAGGAGACGCGCGCCGCGGCGGGCGCGTGCCGCGCCCTCGCCGAGGGGCTGCGGATCGACGGCCTCTATCAACTCTACCAAGACCGGGCCGACGCGTTCGCCGAGACGCCCCCTCCGCCGGACTGGGCGGGAGTCTACGCCGCGACGTCGAAGTAGCCGGCGCTCCGTCCGGCGCCGCGTCCGGGCGGGGGCTATCCGGCCCGGTCGTTGCGCTCGGCCGCCGCCCCTTCGGCGAAGCCCGCGAGCACCGTCGCGTAGGCCCCGAGGGCAGGGCGCCGCCCGGCCGCATCCGCCATCCCCGCCGCCACGAGGGGCGCGAGCGCGGCCGGGGCGCGGGCCCGCCAGCCGCGCTGGAAATCCGATCCGGGGCCTTCGCCCGCGCGCCGCCGCCGCAGGACCTCGTCCGCCGTACCGGCGTAGGGCGCCGCCCCGCCCAGGACGAACCCCAAGACGGCGGCGAAGGACCAGGAATCCGCGGACGGCGCCGGCGCCGCCCCGGCGATCTGCTCGGGCGCCATCCAGGCCGGCGAGCCGATCGTTTCTCCCGCGCCGAGCACGTCGCCCGGCACGCCGACGGCCCCGAGGTCGATCAGCACGAAGCGGCCATCCGGAGCGGACAGGACGTTGCCGGGCTTCACGTCCAGGTGGACGAGCCCCCGCGCATGCATGTGGGCGAGCCCCTCCGCGACGGTGGCGAGCCCCGCGAGGATGTCCGCCGGGCCGCCGCCCGCCGGGACGCGGTCCGCCAGCGAGGCGCAAGGCCTTCCGGATCCCCCCCGGAGGTCGTTGAGGAGAATCCACGCCGGCCCGGCCGCCAGGGTCGCGACGAGGCCGGGATGGCGGAGCCCGAGCCCGACCCGGCCCTCGCGCGCGAAGCGTGCCCGCCCGACGGGGTCGGCCATCGTCTCGGGGGTCGCGCACTTGAGCACGGCGGACCGGCCGTCGCGCGTCACGCCGTGGACGCAGGCGTGACGGGAGGCGGCCAGGCGTGCGGTGGGCCGGCAGCCGGCCTCGGCGAAGACCGGGTCCTCCCCGCTCATCGACGGGCCATCATCATCGATGGGACCTTCCGTGGCCCGCGTCCTAGAGCGCGCCGGCGCGGCGCCAGATCGGGACGGTCTTGGCCAGCAACTCGGCGATTTCGGCGTCGAGATCCAGCGTCCGGTCGGATTCCTTGGGACGCAGGATCAGGTTGTTGCGCCGGAGGCACTCCTCCACGCCCGCGACGAGGGCCGGAAGATCCATCGGCGCGTCGGGATCGGGCGAATCCGCGAGGACCTGATAGATCAGCATCGGCAGGAGTTCCAGCCGGATCACGATGCCCACGGTGCCGCCCGCAATCCAGCCAGTGTGCTGCGCGTCGACCAGGAACTGCTCTAGGCGCGCGAGGTTGTAGGATCGCAGCCGGGCCATCGCGGCCGGGTCGGGTCGCGCGCGGGCGACGTAGGCGAGGCGTCCACCCACGAGCATGCCCAGGATCTCCTCCGGAACTGGGGCGGTCCCCGGCTCCGCCGCCTCGGACAGCTCCGCCACGGTGCTGTCGCCCCGGGCCAGGGACTGGAGAGCCGGGGCGTAGAATTCCTCGTTCAGGGTGGCCTTGCCGACCGGCACGTCGATCTCGCGGCCGATCTCGCCGTCCCATCCCGCGAGCGTCAGCCGCTGCTCGCGCAGGCGCGCCCGCCGTGCCGGTTCGGCCAGGCGCCGCGGCCCGCGGATGAAGATGTCGCGCCGGAAGGTCCGTGGGCAGAAATAGTCCTGGACGGTCTGGCGCAGGTCGGGGGAGAGCGCCTCGACGAGATCCTTCTGCTCGGGCTTCATGCAGACCTGCGGGAAGTTCTCCAGCAGGTTGGCGGATGCCACGTAGTCGACCTTCGCCCCCGCCATCGCCGACGTGACCTCCGCAAAGAAGCTCGGGCGCCAGAACTCGTTCAGGTACTCGTGCGACAGGTAGGCGAATTTCTCTTTCTTGATCAGATCCTCGAGAATCTGAACGAGCTTCGGGTCTATGGCTGTTTCGCCGACGCCGGCGACCCGCCGCACCAGCTCCAAGGCTTCGCGGAATCGCTGGTCGCTGCTTCCGCCGGTCCGCCGGGCCCCCTCGTAGAGGAGGTGCTGGAGGGCGAGGGAGCCCGACCAGCCCGGCAGGGCGTTGTAGCTGACGCTGACGAGGCCGCCCGGCTTGAGATACCTGCGCAGGAAGGCGACGATGTGCCCCCGGTTGGCGGGGCTGACCCAGCTCCAGACCCCGTGCAGCGTCACGTAGTCGAAGCGCGGCAGATCGGCGACGGCCCCGTCGGCGAGTTCCTCGAACGCGCGCTCGTCCAGGGTGACGTTGGCGAGCCCGGTCCGCGCGACGACGCTCCGGCCGCGCGCAACGTGGGCGGGGTTGAAATCGAAGCCCCAGACCTGGGCTTGGCTGTTGGCGGCTCCCACCGCCATGGCCGTGTCCCCCAGCCCGCAGCCAAGTTCGCAGTAGGTGAACGGTTCGCCGGCCCGCACCGGCCTGTCGTATCCGGCCACGAGGCAGGCAACGTCGAGGTGGATCGGCATCTGCTCACGGTACACACCGCCTTCGTAGGCGATGTCCGACACGTATCCGTCGTTCCAGTTCATCATCGCGTCACCTTCACCATCGTCTGAACCATGTCGGGGCCGGGCCCGGGCTCGGGCGCGTCAATTTAGGGGCGACGCCGGCCGCAGGTCGACCTCGCCCGGCTGGGTCCGGCTTCCGTCCCAGCCCAGCCACGTGTTGAGCCCGAGGCGCCCGTCCGGCGTCGCCGCGGGGTCGTGGCCGATCCGCATGGGCGGAACCGCGTCGGGCCGCAGCACGACGCGGGTGTGGATCGCGACCTCGGGGCCGAGGGTGAAGGTCGCCAGATCGACGAGGTAGCGGGCCATCGGTCCGCCGGGCAGGAAGGCGAGGAAATCACGGTAGGCGAGCGGGCCGATCACCAGGCAGACGCTGGACTGGGCGTCCCAGACCCGCTCGCCGGCCACGGCCTCGCTGCCGAGGCGGCAGAAGCTTCCCTGCGGCCGCTCGACGGAGGGCATCCGGGTCTGGTCGGCCGCCGCGATCGGCAGCCAGACGCCATAAAACTGCTCGACGCGGATGGGATAGCCCAGCGCTCCGGACAGGATCTGGTCGACGGCGCGCGCCGAGCGGACCCGGTCGCCGAGGAGCCCGCCGAAATGCGTCGGCGTTGCATCCGGCACGGCCATCCGGCCGCGCAGGCCCGGTGAGCCGAGGCCGACGATCGCCCGGAGGATCTGGTCGATCGGGGTGCGGGTTCCGGAGAGGCCGCTGCGCTCGTGCTCGATCACCAGCCGGTGCTTGGCCCAGGCGTCGTAGAGCAGGCCGGCGGCCCGGGTGTTGAACAGGTCGAGAAAGGCGCGCAGGCCGAACTCGCGCTCGCGCAGGTTCGCCTGCACGATCTCGCTGAAGGCGTGCGGCAGCACGCCGGTGGCGCCTGTGAGTCCGATGACCGTTTGGGTGAGCTGCGGCGGTCCGCGCTCGCCGCGCGCCAGCACGGTGATCTCGGAGGCCGCGAAGGCCGGCGCCACGGTCGCGCGGACCTGGACGGCGGCCCGGCGGGGATCGGTGCCGCGACCGACCGGGTCGGGCGGCTCCCGGCCGTCTGCGCGCGCCGCCGTCACCTCCGCCCTCTCGATCAGGCGGATCGCCTGGAAGAGTGCGAAGGCGCGCGGGTGCGCGAACAGGTGCTCGATCAGAGCAGGACGCGATCGCCGGACCGGGCGGGCCATGTGCGCAGGGTTTCCGTGCGTCCCGACAGGGCCGCGGTGAGACGGGTGAAGGCGTTCACGGAGACGTACAGACCGAAGAAGCGTTCGAGCACGCTCGCCATCAGGAATGCGCCGTTGCCCGAGAATCGCGCGAGGTCGAGGGTGACGGTGATGTCGAGGCCGCGGCAGATCGCGCTGCCCCCGCGCCCGCGGATGCGGGCGGTGCCCGGAGCGGCGCTTAGGCCCACGATGCCGTCGATCAGCGCGCGCGTCTCGGCCGATTGCCGCAGGTCGTACAGCAGCAGGATCTCGCGCAACGCGGCGAGCCCGTCCGGGCCGCTGAGGGAGAGGTGGTTGAGGCCCAGATGCGAGACGAGCTGCCAGTGGCCGCCCCCCCGGAAGGCCGGCCGCAGGGTCGGCGTCGGCGCGGTCAGCGCGCGCACGCGCGCCACGCCGGGGCGGGGATCGAGGAAGGTGAGGTGCGGATGGCCCCCGCCGAAGGGGAGGCGGCTCGGCAGATCCCGGTTCAGGCAGGTCGCGTCAACCGCCAGGATCTCGTCAGCGGGGGCAGCGGGCGTCCGCACCAGGTCGACCAGGGACAGGAAGGTCTCGCTGCCGGGGTTGCTCGGCCCACCCGGCTCGCGCCGGGACAGCCACCAGGCGGTCGCCTCGCCGCCCCGGATCCCGACCGTGTCGAGGTCGGCGTGCCGGATCGCGTAAAAGGGCAGAGCTTCGCGCTGCTGGCCGTCGCTGCCGAGGATCCGGGCCTCATCGACGGCGTAGATCTCCAGGGCCCGCCCCCGCCGGCTGTCCGGCACCACCCGGCAATCGGTCGTGGTCTGGTTGAGGGCGATGGGCTCCGCCCGCTGGGGGAACAGGTTGACGACCGGCGTGCAGTGCAGGGCGAAGGCCTCGGCGCCGACGAGGCGCTCGAGTTCCGGCGTGGATTGGCGCAGGTAGACGAACACGTCGAGCCGCCGGCCCGCCGGCAGCCGCGCGGGCAGCCGCAGGTCGACGAACAGGAACTTCTCCGGGCAGACGAAGAACTCGGTGAGCAGTCGGTAGGCGATGTGCGCGGTGTCCGGATAGGGCAGCAGGCCCTCGTCCGGCTCGAAGCCCACCGCCGACAGGCAGTCCGGACCCGCCGCCTGGGCGACGGCATCGGGCCCGTCATCCGCGAACGCCACCGCCACCGCGTCGTTGAGCAGGGCCTCGTAGAGGCCGTAGCTGAGGGCCGGCTGGCCCCGCAGGAAGAAGCGCAGGACCGGGGGCGCCGCCTGCGCGATGCCGAGTTCCGGCATCGTCGATTCGAGGGTCAGGCGCAGGCAGGACAGCGCCTGGCCCGATCCCGGCACCGAGGGGGCCTTGAAGGGCCGCCGGACGAGCACCGCCTCGCGCAGGCGCACCGGGTGGACCACGACCGGGTAGGCCGTGCGGAACCGGCAGCGCTCGTCGTCGACCGCCTCGGTGTCGAGCAGAGTGCCGGCGGGCACGCTGTCGGGCTCGGGCAGGTCCTGCGGCGCCTCCATCTGAACGATCGCCATGGACGGGATCGGGCGCTGGTAGTGCGGGTAGAGGATGCCCAGGAGCGCGTCGGTCAGTTCCGGGAAGTCGTCGTCGAGCTTCTGCCGCACGCGGGCGGTGAGATAGGCAAAGCTCTCGATCAGACGCTCGACGAACGGATCCTCGATCGCGTCCTCGGAGATCCGCAGCCGTCCGGCGATGCGGGGGTGCTCGGCCGCGAACTCGGCCGCCGCTGCCCGGATGCTCGCCAGTTCGTCGTTGTAATGCGCCAGGAAGGCATCGTTCATTGGGCGCTCACGCCTCCTTGTCGCGCTCGGCCGCAGCGATGCGGATCTCCCGCGACGCGGGATCGATCTGCGTGTCGTAGACTACGGCTTCGCTGCCCGCTTCAAGGATCAGGCTGCCGTGGATGCGGAAGCGCAGGGAGCGGTCGAGGGGATTGGCGGCCGAGACGAATTCCGCGGTGGCCCCGCGCAGGCGCGGCTCGAAGCGGCGGATCACTGCCTCCACCTCCCGGCGCAGCTCGTCGCGCTGGGTGTCGGTGATGATCGTCCTGCTGTGCAGGTCGGGCAGGCCGTAGGCCAGGATCGAGAGATTCAGCTCGCGCAAGGTCCGGGACCATGACCGGCAGAGGGGGCGCGTGTTGAACAGCGCCTCGAGGTCGCGGCGCACGGCCTCGCGCAGGCGTTGCAGCTGGGCCGGGCGGCCCTGCGGCTCGACCGCGCTGCCCAGCAGGAGGCGGTCGAGAACGGAGCTCTGCGGCGTCCTGCTGCCGGGGCGCGACATCGGGCGAACCATGAGGCCGTGACAGTCTTGGCTTTGGCCGGCCGCCGACCGGAGGGTCGGGCGCGCCGGGCGTTTCCTGCGGATCCGGGGCTCGGGGAAGCCCGGGGCTTAATCTGGCGGCCGGCGCACCGCGCCGGCCGGTCGGGTTCAGGCCGCCCGGGTGGCCCGGATCTCGGTCTGGAAGCGAAAGGCCGCGACCATCTGATCGACCTGGAAGTGGGGCGTGATGTGGATCACGCTGGTGAAGCTGCCCGGGCGGCCCGGAATCTCGCTCACCGAGACCTGGCCGGCATTGAGGGGGTAGCGGGCCTTGGTCGAGAAGCTCGCCTCGGGATTGCCCGTGACGTAGCGGTCGAGCCAGGTCTGGAGCTCGTGCTCGAGGTCGTTGCTGGTGATCAGCGCGCCGACCCGGTCGCGGACGATCACTTTAATGTAATGGGCAAAGCGGCTCGCGCAGAGCACGTAGTGCAGCATGGCCGAGAGGCGCTCGTTGGCGTCCACGACCGGGTTGAGCGCGCCCTCGGGGACGCGCAGCGACGGCGCGCCAAGGAGGGCGAGGTACTCGGTCATCCGGCACGGGCTCAAGGCGATCAGGCCCGCATCCTCGAGGGCCCGCTGCTTCCGGTCGGTGAACTCGACCTCGATCGGGCGCCGGTACGCCTCGGATTCCCCCGTCGAGAAGGCGGGATTCGGCAGGCCGGTGATCAGTCCGGCCTCTTCGAGATCCATCCGGGTGCCCCGGATGTCGGCGAACCAGCCCCAGTCACGGAACGCCCGGATCGAGACCGCGCCGACCGCGTAGGCGCCGTTGCCCCAGAGCCAGGTCCCCGTGTCGTGGCCGTGCGCGCCCTCGTGGTAGCGGAACCCGTCCCGGCGGCCGCCGTCGTCGCCCCAGGCCGCGCGCAGGAGGACGCGCGGCAGCACCACGCCGAGGAAGCGGCTGTCATCGCGGTGCTGCAGGGTCTGCCAGCGCTGGTACTCCGCGGAGCGGAAGACGGAGGTCAGATCCTGTGCGATGGCGAGGTCGGCGTAGTTCTCGACGCCGAGGAGTTGGGGGGCGGCCCCCACGAGACAGGGCACGAACGCGGCGGCGGCGACCTGGGACAGCCCGGCGAGCACGCCGACGTCGTCGACGCGGTAGGCGGCATCCCGCTTGTGGCGCACCGCGTGGTCGCAGATGAGCAGTCCGAACGGCAAGCCGCCCGGCATGCCGAACTCCTCGTTGTAGACCTTGTCGAACAGCGTACTCTGGTCGAATTCAAGCACCTTGTCGAAATCGCGCGCGAGCTCGGTCCAGGTGATCGGGAGGATGCGCACCTTCACGCGCGGGTCGTCGTCGGCGGTCTCCAGCAGGTAGCTCACGCCGCGCCAAGCGGATTCGAGTCGTTGGAGATCGGGATGCGCGAGGATGAGGTCGAGCTGGGCGGTGATCAGTCCGTCGAGGTCCGCGATGTCCCGGTCGACGATGTGGCGCAGGCCCTGCCGGCCCTTTCGCAGGGCGGCGGTGAGCGGCGCGTCCCCGAACCAGGCCGCGAGCGCCTCGGCCGGCTCGGTGCCGGCGGTGAACCGCCGGAGGGCCTCGCCCGCCGCGCCGGAGACGGCGTCGCGCACCAGCGTCGCCCGCGCGGGCTCCGTCCCGTCCCCGGTCCGGGCGGACCCCGGACGGCCTTTGCCGTCCGGGGTCCGCGGTGGCGCGTCAAGATCCGGCACGTGAGGATCGCATCGCGGTTCGGATCATGTCGGCGGCTTACCCAACCTTCGGGATGCGTGCGACCATGCGCAGCGACGTGGTGAGTTCCTCCATCTGGAGCCACGGACGCATGTAGGCGACCGCGTTGTAGGAACCTGGTGCGCCCGGGACCTCCTTCACGACGACCTCGGCGGCAGCGAGGGGGAAGCGGGCCTTCATCTCCTGTCCGGCCGCCGAGTTGCCGTTGACGTAGTTGCCGATCCAGTCGTTCAGCCAGGCCGAACAGTCGGACGCCTCCATGAAGGAGCCGATCTTGTCGCGCGCCATCACCTTGAGGTAGTGGGCGAAGCGGGACGAGGCCATCATGTAGGGAAGTCGGGCCGAGATCGCGGCGTTGGCGGTCGCGTCGGGGTTGTCGTACTTCTTGGGCTTCTGCGTGGTCTGCGCACCGAAGAAGACCGCGTAGTCGGTGTTCTTGTAGTGGCACAGCGGCAGGAAGCCGAGCTTCGATAGTTCCGACTCACGCCGATCGGTGATGCCGATCTCGGTGGGGCATTGCTGGTCGGTGTCGCCGTCGTCGCTGGTGAAGGTGAAGCTCGGCAGGTTCTCGACCTTGCCGCCGCCCTCGGCGCCGCGGATCGCCGTGCACCAGCCGTACTGGGCGAAGGCGTCGGTCAGGCGCTGGCCGAGCGCGTAGGACGCGTTCATCCAGGTGAACTTGTCCGCCGTCATGCCCGAGACGACGCCGTCCGCGCTGATCGGCGCTTCCTCGAAGTTGAACTCCTCGATGGTCTTGCCCGTCGTGCCGTAGGGGACGCGCGCCAGGACGCGCGGCATCACCAGCGAGACGAAGCGGCTGTCCTCGCTGTCGCGGAAGCTGCGCCACTTGATGTATTCGGGGCTGGCGAAGATCTTTTCGAGGTCGCGGGGCTTTGACAGTTCGGTGAAGCTCTCGAGCCCGAACATCCGCGAGTTGGCCGCCGTGATGAACGGTGCGAACGAGGCCGCGGCCACGTTCGACATCCCCTGGAGGATCTCCATGTCCTCGGCGCCGGCGCCGAACTCGTAGTCGCCGATCATCGCCCCGATGGGCTCGCCGCCGGCCACGCCGAACTCGGCCTCGTAGATCTTCTTGAAGATCTGGCTCTGGTCGAACTCGACGGCCTTGGTCAGATCCTTGTGAAGATCCTTCTTGGAGAGGTTCATGACCCTGAGCTTCAGGGACGAACCCGTCTCGCTGTTCTTCACGAGATAGTTGAGCCCGCGCCAGCTGCCCTCGAGCTTCTGGAAGTCGGGGTGGTGGATCACCGCCGACAATTGCTGCGAGAGCTTGGCATCGATCGCCTCGATGGCCCTGGTGATCGTCAGCGTCAGGTTCTTGTCGAACGAGATCGTTCCGGCCATCGCCTCCTGCGTGAGGGTGCGGAGCAGGTCCTGGACCTCGGTCGGATCGGACGTCTTGGTGGCGCCGATGGCCTGGTCGAGGAGACTGAGGCCGCCCTCGGCTTCGGTGGTGCCCGCCTGCGCGGCGGTTTCGGTCTGGGTCCCGGCGCTCATCACTCAGCTCCCTTGTCGGTCGCCCCGTCTAGCTCGGTCGAGAGCGTCTGGAGCTTGGCGGTGTTCTGCAGAACGTCCTCGAGCAGCCGCTCGAGATCCTCGGAGCGGTCGACCTTCGACATCAGGTCGCGCAGCTTGTTGCGCGCCGCCAGCAGCTTGCGCAGCGGCTCGATCTGATCGACGACCGCGCCGGGCTCGAAATCGTCCAGGGACTTGAACTTGAGGTCGACCGCGAGCTGGGACCCGTCGCCCGTCAGCGTGTTGTCGACCTTGAACTGCGCGCCGGGTGTCATTCGGGCCAGCACATCGTCGAAGTTGTCGCGGTCGATCTGCGTGAACTTGCGGTCCTTCAGGGGTTTGAGCGGCTCGTAGGGCTTGCCGGAAAAGTCGCCCATCACGCCCACCACGAACGGAAGCTCGCGCTTGACCTCGGACCCTTCCGTCTCGACGTCGTAGGTGAGGTGGACGCGCGGCTTGCGCACCCTGTTGAGTTTATGCTGTACGCTTTCGGCCATGACCACTGCTCCACTTTCGATAATCAACCAATAGCATCTACGCAAAACGAAGATAGTATCAGGCGAATAGATTACTCTTCTTCGCTGATGACTCTAATGCCCGCCGCCATCATTATGTGTTGCATGTGTTCAGGGCTTTCCGCAAGTTCTTTCAACAATTCCGGAAGTGTCAGGCGGGCCCGGCGAACGGCATCCTCGATCGTATAAGACAGCGGGGAATGTGGCTCGGTACGACGGAAATACGCACCGATTTGCCCGAGCAGGGTTAGCGCTTCGTCTCGGCTGTCGAACTCGCCCGGCCGGCGGGCCGGTGCCGGGCCGGTGCCCGCGACGCCGGGGCCGCCGACCGCCGCCGGGGCGCCCGCCGCGACCGTCCCGACGGCCTGCTCGGCCAGGGCGATGCGATCGCCTGCGACGAAGCGCAGGCCGCCCGAGACCGCGGAAAGCAGTTCCTGGAGCGGCGTGAAGGACGGGGCGTCCATCCCGGCCTTCTCGTCGAGGGCGTCCGACAGGCGCGTCAGCGTCGCCTCGCATTCGCCCAGGGTCGCCAGGGTGTCCCGCAGCACCGCGGGCGGCGTTTCCTGAAGGCTCTTGCGGAAGGTCTCGAGCGTGATGGTCCCGGTCTCGAGGCGCGCGGCGCGCCGGTCCGGATCACTGATCTTCTCGAGATCGTTCGCCTGCTCGTAGTGCCAGAACGAGAAGGACCCAGTCGCGCCGTCGGTGAGCGGTGTGTTGCGGATGGGCCGGTCGAGGGTGCCGGTGGCGCCGGAACCCGCGAGACCCGCCACGGGCGAGATCCTGATCTCGAGGCCGTCCTCGTCGGGCTGCGGATACAGCTCGTCCCAGAAGGTCTCGACGAGGCTGAGGAGGACGGTCAGTCCGTCGCGCAGGCCGACGAAGCCTTCCACGCGGATGAGCGCCTCGGTCAGCCACGTCGCTGCCTCGAGGTCCTTCGCTTGGCTCGTCAGCATCGTAAGGCCGAGATCGATCACCAGGCCCCATTCGTCCGGCACGGGCGCGTCCGCGTCGATCGCGGACCGCTCCACCGCCCGGGCCGCGGCCCGGGCGTCCTTGAGACGGTAATAGGGCGAGGCGCTCGAGGGATTCTCGCGCGGGTCGATGCCGGCGGGGTTCTCCCCCGGGATCGGCTCAAGGATGGCCGCGACGTCGATGACCGGTTCCAGGCTCACGCCGCCCCCTCCCCCGCCCGCGTCCGCGGGCGGTCCCCCGCGAGACGGCCGTTGCCGCCGTTGGCGACGTCGATCCCGCGGACCAGGATGTCGCGGAAGGTGTCGTCCGCCCGGGCGGGATCCACGGCCGCCGCCGCGAGCAGCAGGCTCGCGCCGACCCCGATGGGGGCGAGTTGCGGGCTCGGCATGACATCGGGGCTCCCCTCGGGGCCGATGCTGCCGCCCGACCAGTAGGCCGCGAGGGCCGCGTAGGCGGCCGCCCCCTGGAAAGCCAGCGCCTCCGCCGCGGGCAGGCAGGCCCGGCGCAGCGGGTCGCTCGGCGCGTAGACCCAAGCCTCGGCCCGGTCGAGGCACTGCGCCTCCCCGTTCGAGAGGGACGGCGCGAGGCTCGCGACGACGCAGGCCCACCAGACCCCCTCGCGCGCCGGCAGGGCATGCGCCAGGAACCGGACCGCGTCGCCGAAATGGCCGCCCCTGATCAGCACTGACAGGAAGCCCTGGGGCGACCCGCCCGGCAGAAGCCCCGCCGATCCTTCCGGGGACAGATCGAACCCGGCACAGATCTCCGCGGCGGAACGAGTTTGCACCTTCGAGAAGGGGGCCGCCGGAACAGGATCAGTTGATCTTGACAAGGGTCCCCCCGAACGTCGCGATCCCGTCCGCCTTGATGTTGATCATCGGCGCCTTCTCGTCGAGCATCGCCGTCGCCTTGAGGGCGATCTGGATGCCGTTGAGCGTGATGCCGGCCGGCGTGAGTTCCAGGGTGTTCTGGCCGCAGGTGAGCTTGACGGACTGCGCCGCGGTCAGGGCGATCTTGCCGATGCTGCAGGTGAGGCTCGCGTTGCCCGTGTTCACCTTGACGTCGTGATTGCCGGTCTTGACCGTCACGGCCCGGTTGCCGGTGTTCACGTCCAGCGTGTCGTTGCCGGTCTTGATCGTGTGGGTGCGGTTGCCCGTCGTGACCTCGTGGGTCTGGTTGCCCGTCTTCACGGTCAGGGTGTCGTTGCCCTCCTTGACCGTGATCGTACGGTCGTTCTTCACCTGCGTGATCTGATCGTGATCGACGGTGATGGTCTCGTCGTTCTCGACCTCGCGGGTCAGGTCGCGCTGGGCGTGTATGAGGAGGATTTCCTTGCCCTTGTCGTCCTCGAACGAGATCTCGTTGGCATCCGCCACCGCACCGTTCTTGGTCGAGCGGGTCAGGATGCCGCTCTTCGTCATCTTGTCGGGCAGGGTCCATGGCGGCGTGTTGGTGCCGTTGTAGACCGTGCCGGTGACGAGGGGCCGGTCCGGGTCGCCGTCGAGGAACTGGACGACCACTTCCATGCCGACCCGGGGGATGAAGACGGTGCCCCAGCTCTTGCCCGCCCAGGCCTGCGCCACGCGGATGAAGCAGGAACTCTTGTCGTCCTTCTTGCCCAGCTTGTCCCAGTAGAACTGCACCCGGATGCGGCCGTGCTTGTCGGTGTGGATCTCGGACCCGCTCGGTCCGACCACGAGGCCGGTCATCGGCCCCCGGACGATCGGCTTCCGCGGCGGCACCGGCAGCGGGATCGCGATCTCGGCGGGCACGCAGGTGAAGGTGTTGCGGTAGGGCTTGCGCCGGGCGTCGTCCCCGGGCTGGGTGTGGGTGGGCGGCTCGATCGCGTCGTGCCGCACCTGCGTCACCACGAAGCTGCGTCCGGCCAGCGCCGGATCGGCGTGGGCGGCGACCTCGAAGATCATGCCGGGTACGAAGCTGGGATCGGCGCCCGCGCCATGTCCGGTCTCATAGCGCCCGTCGGCACTGTCGGCGTTGATTTTGGCGGCGCGCTCGACGCTCGTCGTCTCGATCTTGCTGTCCTCGCCGTTCGACTTGACCAGCCCGGCCCCGTGGATCTGGTGCTGCCAGGCGGACTTGATCGCGGTCGGCGGCTTGCTCGACTGCTGCGTACTCTCCACGAGCGTGTCGGCGGTCTTGAACTCGTAGTCGGTGGCGAGCCACTTGTGGTCGGTCAGTTCGGGTCCGTACTCGAACGCCGTGATCGTGTCCGAAAACTGCGTCGCGTCGGCGGCGTACTGCACCGGCTTCGCCTGCCCGGAGGACCACGTCTTGGCGTCGTACAGGATCAGCGTGTGCTTTCCGGACGCGTGCTCGAACACGTAGAAGATGCCCTCCTCGTGCATGAGGCGGGTCAGGAAGTCGAAATCGGTCTCGCCGTACTGAACGCAGTACTCGCGCGCGATATAGGTGAGCGTCAGCTTATCCTGATACGCGATGCCCGCTTCCTTGAGCATCTGCACGATGATGTCCTTAGCGCTGAGGGCCTGGAACACCTTATAGCGGGAGCTGCGCTGCAGGATCCACAGCTTGGGCGAGACCTCCAGGTGGAACTCCCGCAGGCCCTGCTGGAGGATGCGCCCCGCCTGCAGCCGCGTGACGATGCCGTTGAGGCGCCGCTTCGGCTCGCCGCCCGCGGACCCGCCGGCGGCGGCCGGCTCCCGAAGATCCCGGCGCTCGCGGGGATCGGTCGTATCGCGCGTGTCGGCCGCGCCACCCGGGGCGGAGCCGCCGTCGTCGCAATCCAGCGACAGGGTGACGGCCTTGCCGAGCAGGTCGTCGGGCGCGATCGACTGCCGCGCGGACAGGGCCGTGACGTCGAACCGGAACAGGCGGGAGACGCCCTCCTCCCCGACCAGGGTGGTCGCGGCGAGGACGTCCTTGCCGAGCGGCGTCTCGAGATCGAACCAGCGGCCGGATCCACCGACTGTCCCCCGCCGTGCGGAATCGTCGTCCACCATGCGATCGATCCGTTCCCAAGGCGCCTTGCGGCTCAGCCCATCTTCGCCGTGGCGAGATCGAAGGAGTTGGAGCCGCCGGTGGCCTTCTTGTTGTCGCCGGTGGCGCCGACGAACTTGAACATGAACTTCGTGAAGTTCAGGCTGATCGACTCGTTCGGCGAATCGCCGCCGCTGGAGACCGAGTAGCCGGAGATGAGCGCGTTGGTGAGCTCGTACTGCGCGAAGACCTCGAGCTTACCCTTGTCGCCGGTGCGCGTGAAGTCGACCTTGACGGTCTTGCCCTCGTTGCCGATCAGCGACGATTCCCAGAGCTTCAGGGACGCCTTGTCCATCCGCTTGGTGAAGACGATTTCCGAGATGCTGGGCTTGCTCGTCTCGCGGCGGGCCGCGTCGCCCACGGGGGTGGAGATGCCGCGTCCGACGCCCATCTGGAAGGAATCGATCGCGATCCACTCCTTGTGACCCTCCTCGGTCGCATCGCCATCGATACCGTCGAACTTCAGGAAGATAGACATCGCTCAACCCTCTGGTGCTGTTGTCGAACTATTGCGGCGTGTGGGCGCCGTCACGGTCGCGCCGCTACTCGGCGGCGAGAGTGTCCCCTGCGCCCGTCGGGGATGCGGCCTGTCCCGTGTCACTGAACCGGAACGCACCCGTCTCCGAGAGGCCGATCGTCAGGCTCGGGATCGTCTCGCCCTCGGCGAGGCGGTGCAGGATCTGCGCGGAGAGGTCCGGGAGCAGACTATGCGACAGGATGTATTCGATGTTGCGCGCGCCGCTCTCCACCTCTGTGCAGCGGGCCGCGATCGCCTCGACGAGGTCCGGACCCCAGCTCAGCTCGGCCTTGTAGTTGTCGCGAAAGCGGCCGCGGATACGGTTCAGCTGCAATTCGACGATCTGCCGGATGACGCCGTCGGAGAGCGGGAAGTACGGCACCACCGAGCAGCGCCCGAGGAAGGCCGGCTTGAAGGTCTTGAGCAGCTCCGGCCGCAGGGCCTCGGCCAGCGCCTCCGGACTCGGCCGCGCCGCTTCGTCCCGGCACAGGCGATGGATCAGGTCCGTGCCGGCGTTCGAGGTCAGGATGATGATCGTGTTCTTGAAGTCAATGTCGCGGCCTTCGCCGTCGCGCAGCATGCCCTTGTCGAAGACCTGGTAGAACACGTCCTGCACGCCGGGATGCGCCTTCTCGACCTCGTCGAGGAGTACGACCGAGTAGGGCCGGCGCCGGACTGCCTCCGTCAGCACGCCGCCCTCGCCGTATCCGACATAGCCGGGCGGGGAGCCCATGAGGGTGCTGACCTTATGCTCCTCTTTGAACTCCGACATGTTGATGACGGTCATGTTCTGCTCGCCGCCGTAGAGCAGCTCGGCCAGCGCCAGCGCCGTCTCCGTCTTGCCGACACCGGAGGTGCCGACCATCAGGAACACGCCGATCGGCTTTCGCGGGTCGGCGAGCTTCGCGCGGGAGGTCCGCACGGTTTCGGCCAGGGCCGCCAGGGCCTGGGGCTGGCCGATGACCCGCTTCTCGAGCCGGTCCTCAAGGGACATCATCGTCTTGATCTGGTCCGACATCATCCGGCCCACCGGGATTCCGGTCCAGTTCGCCACCACCTCGGCGATGGCCTGCCCGTCGACGGCGACCCGCATGAGGGGCCGGTCGCCCTGAAGCGCGGCGAGCTCACGGTCGAGGTCCGCGAACTCGGCGCGGATTGCGGCGGGGTCGCGCGGGGCGGGGTCGGCATCCGCCGCCGTGTCCTGCTCGGCCTCCGCGCGCAGGGCGCGCAGGCGCTCCACGAGGTCGCGCTCGGCCGCCCACTGCACTTCCAGCGCGGCGAGCTCCTCCGCGACCTGGTCGCGTTCGGCCCGCGTCTCCTCGATGCGGACCGTATGGTCTCCCCCGACCCGCTGCTCGCGGTCGAGCACTCCGAGGCGATGGTCCAGCGACTCGATGCGCCGCTGGCGGTCCTCCACCATCGCGGGCGTCGCCCCGTGCCCGACGGCGACGCGTCCCGCCGCGGTGTCGAGCAGGCTCACGGCCTTGTCGGGAAGCTGGCGGCTGGGGATGTAGCGCCGCGAGAGGCGGACCGCCTCCTCGGCCGCCTCGGCCAGGATGCGTACGCCGTGGTGCTTCTCGAGGGCCGGCACGATGCCGCGCATCATCGCGATGGCCGCCTCGTCGCTCGGCTCCTCGACCTTCACGACCTGGAAGCGGCGGGTGAGAGCCGGGTCCTTCTCAAAGTACTTCTTGTACTCGGCCCAGGTGGTCGCCGCGATGGTCCGCATCTCGCCCCGGGCCAGGGCCGGCTTGAGGAGGTTGGCCGCGTCGCCGGTGCCGGCCTGGCCGCCGGCCCCGATCAGGGTATGGGCCTCGTCGATGAAGGTGATGATGGGCTTGGGCGAGGCCTTCACGGCATCGATCACCGCCTTGAGCCGCCCCTCGAACTCGCCCTTCATGCTGGCGCCGGCCTGGAGCAGGCCGAGGTCGAGGCTGTGGATCTCGACGTCCCGCAGCACCGCCGGCACGTCGCCCTGCGCCACCTTCAGGGCAAAGCCCTCGACGACCGCGGTCTTGCCGACGCCCGCCTCGCCGGTGAGGATCGGGTTGTTCTGCCGGCGGCGCGTCAGCACGTCGACGATCTGCCGGATCTCGGTGTCGCGTCCCAGCACCGGGTCGATCTGCCCGTCGCGGGCGCGCTGCGTCAGGTTGGTGGTGAATTGGTCGAGCGCCGAGCGGCCCGCGGCGTTGCCGGCCCCCACCTCCGGATCGGCCTTCAGGGTCGGGGCAGCCTGCGCGGAGGCGCCGGACTCGTTGCTGGACGCGGTGATCTCGCTGAAGCGGGTGTTCAGCTCCTCGGACTTGATGTGGCCGAGCTGGCGCGAATCCTCGCGGGCGAGGGCTGCGAGCGCCTCCTCGCTCATCAGGGCTGCCAGCAGGTGGCCGCTGCGCACCGCGGTCTCGCCGCGCTGGAGCGAGGCGAAGAGCCAGGCTTCCCGCACGAGCTTCGTGACGCTCGGCGACAGGGCCGGGGTACGGCTGTTGCCGGTTTTGAACCGGTCCAGCACGCGCGTAAGGTCGGCCACGAGGCGGCCGGGATCGGCCGAGAAGTAGCCCAGGATCGCGCTGATGTCGTTGTTCGAGGCTTCCGCGAGCTTCAGGAGCCAGTGTTCAATTTCGACATTGTAGTGTTGCCGACTCAACGTCAGCGCTACCGCGCCCTCGAGCGCCTGTCGACAGGCGGGATTGAGGCGGCCGATCAAGGTTTGAAGCTCACCAGTCACGAAATCACGCCCCCTATTGCCGCGTCGCCGTCCTGTATGAACCTAGACGATTCGTTTCTTGGCTCGCTGCGGGAGCCGGGGTACTTCGCCGGGCAAAATTTATTAAAGTACGCCTGCAGGTAATTGAGATTCGTATAGTTGCGGCCGGCGCCGACTGTCAAGCCACCTCCGCTGGTGATTTCTCCGTTAGCAGGCGTCTTGGACAGTGAACAACCTCAAAAATCCGCTCATCTCAAAAACTAGCTTTACGCGTTCGTTCATCCCACAAATCGCAAGCTCGCCCTGCGCAGCTTTCATGCGCTTGGCAGCCCCGAGCAAGGCCGAGAGGCCCATGCTGCCGATGTATTCGAGTTTCGAAAAATCGAGTAAAATCCGTATATCGCCGCGCTGGATCGCCCCGGTCAAGACGCGATCAAGATTTCGTGCGGTGTTGGAGTCGAGCCTGCCGGTGGGCTCGATCACCAGGTGATTGTCCCGTCGGAGTTCTTGGATCTGCATGGGTAGACTCTTGCGAAGACGGTGGGAGGTTGTATAGCTCGGCTTTAGTCGGGCCGCCAGGGCGGATCATCGAAGAGCGATCGGGAGCAATCCATGGCGTCCGACGCGGGGGAGATCAGCCAGCTGCTCCTCGACGCGCACCGCAGCCTGATGCCGCCGTCGTTTCCGCCCCGGCGCGACCTCGACTTTGCGGCGCTCGCCACGGAGTGCGACGGCGGCGTCGTCCTGTTCCACGACGTCTTCTGGTCGCGTCAGGACCGGCTCGCCTGCTTCGTCGTGCGCATCGGCGGCGGCGAGGCCGGTAGCCTCATGGCGCACGCGCTGCGGGCGCTGCTGCGGGCGGGTCTGCGCAGCCACGCTCCCGACCGCGCGCTCGCCCTGAGCCTGGCCGCCCTGGACCGCGTCGGGGGCGTGCAGGTGGATGCGGCGGCGGCGACGCTCTCTACCACCACCGGCGAGGCCGGCTTCGCCCATCGCGGCGCCGGCACGGCCGCCTGGCTCACGGAGGGCGGCGGCGTCTGCTGGCTGGCCGTCGGGCCCGTGGCCCCCCTTCCCGCGCAGGGCGATCCGACCGAGGCGTCCGAACTCGTGCGGGCCGCCCTCGCCGGCACGCGCTCGACGGCTGCCCTGGCGGTCGCCCTGCGGCGCGGGCCGGCCGGGCACAGGCGCACCTTCTTGCTCGCCAACGAGGTCGCCGGGATCAGCCCGGTCCTCGGCGAGATCGAGCAGCACCTGCGCGGCCTCGGCGCCGATCAGGTGGCGCTGGCCGGGCTCGAAGTGGCGCTGGACGAACTTCTCACCAACATCGTCCTCTACGCCTATCGCGACGGGGAGGCGCACGAGATCATCGTCCACCTGGACACGCGGGACGAGTGCCTTCGCATCCAGGTCCACGACGACGGGACGCCCTTCGATCCGACCCTCGCCGAACCGCCGGACCTCGAGGCCGACCTCGACGACCGCCCCCTCGGGGGCCTCGGCCTCCACATCGTCCGCACGGTGTTCGAGACCATCACCTACCGGCGGGTCGAGGGCTGGAACGTGCTCGCGCTGACGAAGCCACTGCCCGTCGGGCGAACCGGGGAGCTACGGACATGAAGCCGGCCGCGCGCATCAGCGACCTCATCCTCCAGGACAACCCGCACTGCCACGCGCCGATCCACCCGGCCGCGCTCGTGCCGACCCCCGCCCCCCATCCGGCGATGCCGCTCGCCATCGTGAAGGGGCAGCCGAACGTGCTGATCGGCAACCTGCCCGCCGCCCGGGTGTCCGACCTGTCCCAGCCCTGCATCCTCGCGAGCTGCGTTCCCGGAGGCCCCGGGATGATCGCCATAGGTTCGTCCTCGGTGCTGATCGGCGGCCTGCCAGCGGCCCGCATGGGCGACATGACGAGCCATCCGACCTGCGTTGCTCCGATCCCCGCCCCGACGGGCAAGATCATTCCGCCCTGCTGCCCCACCGTCCTGATCGGGGGGTAGGCGCACGTCCGAGCGCAGGCTGGTCCTCCGCCAGTCCTTCCGGACCCGCAGGGTCATCTCACCATGCCGCGTCGCCCCGCCAAGGGGCGCCGGTCTCAGGCAACCGCATGCTGATCGAACGCTTCGAGCGCCTGGCCCCCATCTGCCCCGCCTGCCGCATGCGCGGCGCGGAGGAGCCCCTTCGGATCGCGGCCGTCGAGGTCGAGCGGTCCGATGACGTGGAGGCGGGCATCCTGGCCTGTGCCGCCTGCGGGACCGAATACCCGATCCTCGACGGTGTTCCGGTGATCGTGCCGGACCTGTCCCGCTACGTGCAGGACAACCTGTTCTACCTGCTGATCCGCGGCGAGCTGCCGGCCGGAGTGGCCGGCCTGATCGGGGACGTGGCGGGCCCCGGCAACGCCTACGACGTGATCCGCCAGCACCTGTCCTGCTACGTCTGGGACCATTGGGCCGACCAGGACCCCGCCGAGGCCACCGCCGGGGACCCCGGGGCGCCACGGCCCGGCGCCATCGTCCGGGCCGTCGCGTCGGGGCTGGACCTGCTCGGGTCCGGTCTGCCGGAGGGCCCGGTCCTCGACATCGGCTGCGGAACCGGCCGCTCGGTCGTCGAGCTCGCCGCCCGCACCGGACGGGAGGTCCTCGGCATCGACCTGTCGGTGCCGCTGGCGCGTTTCGCCCGGGACGCCATCGGACGGCGGAGGGTCGCCTACGACCGGCGCCGCCTCGGGCTCGCCTACGAGCGCCGCCGGTTCGACATCGGCCTCGCCTGGCCGGCGGGATCCGCCGAGATCTGGCAATGCGACCTCCTCGCCCTGCCGTTCCGGCACGACAGCTTCGCCCTCGCCGCCGGCTTCAACGTGCTGGACAACCTCGCCGATCCGCGCGCCGGGCTCGCCGCGATGGAGGCCGTGCTGCGGCCCGGGGGCGGTGCCGTCCTGTGCGCGCCCTTCGACTGGTCGGCCAACGTCACCCCGCCGGCCGCGTGGCTCGGGGGCCTCTCGCGCGGGGGCTCCGGCCCCGAGCCCGCGCTGGCCGGGCTGTTGGCCGAGGGCGGGGCGTTGCATGAAATCCGCACCCGGGACATCCCGTGGCACGTGCGTCTCCACGACCGTTCGCACGTCTGTTATCGCAGCCATCTCGCGACCGCGCGCCGCCGGGGCGCGCCCGAGGACACCCTCCCCTCAGGACGGGCGCAGGCATGAAACTCATCCTTCACCTCGTCGGCCCGCCGCGCCTGATGGGTGCGCGGCTCCGCTGCGAACTCGACGCGGGCAGCGTCTCGCTCGGCCGCTCGCCGGAAGCCGACTGGGTCATCCCGGACAGCGAGCGCCTGATCTCCCGGATCCACCTGCGCATTGATGCGAGCCACGGCGCGTTCGTGCTCACGGACACCTCCGTCAACGGCGTCTACGTGAACGGAAGCGCGGAGGCGGTTGGCTACGGGACCTCGGTGGAACTGCGCGACGGCGACGCCCTGCGCGTCGGGGAAGCCCAGATCGCCGTGGAGATCGCTGCGTCCGGGCCGCCCGCCGCGTCCGCCGGCCTGTTCCCCTTCCACGCACAGGCCTTCGTGGCGCAGATCCAGCACGCCGTCCCGACACCGGCGGCACCCCCGCCGCACGACCACCTCGGCGGGCCGTTCGGGCCGGCCCCCGCCGCCGAGCGCATCGCTCCGCGCACGGTCATCGACGCGAACTGGATGACCACGCCGATCGCCCGCCCCCCATCGCCCGCGCCGCCGCCGGTCCGACCGGAGGGCGCCGGGAGCGGGGCGCTCACCCTGCGACCCCTCCTCCGGTCCCCGCTCGACGGGGCGGGCGGCCACGCTTCCGCCCCACGCAGCGTGCAGGCCCTGGTCAAGGCGCGTCCGGACCTCACGCCCCAGCGCTTGGCCGCGGCCATCGACGCGGCGGGGCAAGACCTCGACGCGGAGGCTTGGCAGGCGTTGTACAGAAGATTTCAATCATTCCTCGATATCGAAAACTGAATTACTCCTCCGCCTAGGGCACAGCAACGGGAGCTAAATTGTGCGACCGAAGATAGTACGGGGCGTCCTGCTGGCTGGTTTCGCCGTACTCCTCTCTAGCTGCATGGAGAAGAAGGAGCCGCCGCCGCTCGAGATCGAGATCAAGCCATCTGCCGGACAGACCATGGATTTCCTGGTCGAGGCTTCGCCACTGATCAATCCCGACGCGGAGAACACGCCCTCCCCCGTCGTCGTCCGCATCTATCTCCTCGCCTCGCAGACCGCCTTCACCAACGCGAACTTCTTCCAGCTCTGGGAAAAGGACGAGGCGACCCTCGGCCCGGCCTCTCTCGTGCGCTACGATACCGTGCTGCCGCCGAGCGGCGTTCGCCAGATCGCGGCCAAGCTGCCCGAAGGAACCGCGCTGATCGGCGTAACTGTGGGATTTCGGGACTATCGGAACGCCAAGTGGCGTGCTCTTGTTCCGTTCACCGGTGACCGCACGCTCAAGGTGAAGGTCCAAATCACGACGAAGTCGGTTGCCGTCGTACCCCAGGAATGATCGGAAGCAGCCCGAGAGCCGCGCAGCTGGGTCCGCCAGCCGCTTCGGGAGGAGAGGACGCGGATGGCCTTTGACGATCGTGTCGTCTGGACGGAGGGGATGTTCATTCGTCCCCAGCACTTCCAGCAGGAGGCGCGCTACTTCGAGCAGACCCTGCGGCGGCGCATCGAATCCGTGCGCGGTTACGCCTGGGGCCTGAGCGAGCTGCGCCTGAACCGCGGATTGCTGGCGACCGGTCGCTTTGCCCTGGAACGGGCGGCGGGCGTCTTCGAGGACGGTACCCCCTTCGCGCTGCCGGAATCGGCCGACCATCCCCTGCCCCTGGACCTCCAGCAGGGCGTGCGCGACTGCGTGATCTACCTTGCGCTGCCGGTCTACCAGCCGGGCGACGACACCATCGGCGATCCGGGACCGGACGGGACCACCCGCTACGCCGGGGCCGCGTTCGACGTCCCGGACACCAATCTCGGGCAGACCAGCACGGCCACGATCGGCGTGGGGCGTCTGCGCCTGCGCTACGTGCTGGAGACAGCCGACCGGCGGGGTCTGCACTGCATCGGGCTCGCCCGGATCGTCGAGGTGAGGGCCGACAACAGCGTCGTCCTCGACGACAGCTACATCCCGCCGATCCTCGACGCCTCCGTCTCGACCTTCATCGCGAGCCTGCTCACCGAGGTGGTCGGTCTGCTCAACCACCGCGGGGCGGCGATCGCGACGCGGCTCTCGGCGGGCGACACCGGCACGGCGGCGGACCTCACGGACCTGATGATGCTGCAGGCGATCAACCGCGCCCAGCCGCTCTGCAGCCACCTGGCGGACGCCTCGCGGGTGCATCCCGAGGACCTCTACCGCGTCCTGATCACCCTGGCCAGCGAACTCGCGACCTTCACGGCGGCCGGCCGGCGGCCGCAGGCCTTCCCGATCTACGACCACGACAACCTGCAGCTTTGCTTCATACCCGTCGCCGCGGCCCTCCGGCAGGCGCTCAACGCCGTGCTCGACCGGGGCGCGATGGTGATCCCCCTCGTCGAGCACCAGTTCGGCATCCGCGTGGCCCAGGTCGCGGACCGCTCGATCTTCACCCGCTACGCCTTCTTCCTCGCGGCCCGCGCGTCCGTGCCGGCCGCAATACTCACACGCAGTCTGCCCGCACAGACCAAGGTGGGCACAGTCGAGCAGATCCACGAACTGATTAATTCGGCGCTCCCGGGAATTCCCGTCCGCAGTCTGCCGGTGGCGCCGCGCAAGATTCCCTATCACACGGGAAAAGCCTACTTCGAACTCGACCGGTCGGACGGACTGTGGAAGCATGTCGCCGCTTCGAGCGGGATGGCTATACAGATCGCCGGCGAATTCCCCGGCCTCGAGCTCGAACTTTGGGCAATCAAGGACTGAACAGGACGGAGGCCAGAGTCAGCGCGATGCAGAGGACGAATCCTCTCTTCGGTTTAGAAGAGGGCGCGAACGACACCATCCGCCGCCCGCTCCCGGCACCCGCCTCGCCGCGCGCGCAGGCGGCCGGCTACGGCCGGCAGCCGTTCGAGCGCCCCCTCCTCGCCGATCCGTTCCGGGGCTTGGGCGACGGCGATTCCGGCTTCGGGCAAGCCTTGGGCCAGGGGCAAGCCTTCGGCCAGAACGCGGCACTGAGCGCGGCGCCCAGCGGTGCCCTCGCCGACCTCAACGCGGTGCTGGGCCTAGAGGCCGGCCCGCGGGCGCGCGCCGATGCCATGAGTCCCGCCGCCCGCCGGGCCACGGCCTTCGTGGACGGCGCCTTCGAGACGGCGGCCCTCAATCCCCTGGTCAGCGTCGCCTCGCCGCTGCTCTGGCTCGCCGCCCGCCTCAACGAGAGCGCGGCGCCCGCCGACCTGCGGCAGTTCCGCGACTGCATCCTCGACGAGATCCGCCGCTTCGAGGCGGCCGCGATGGCCAGGGGCGTGCCGAACCGCTCCGTCCTGATCGCGCGCTACGCTCTCTGCGCGACCATCGACGACATCATCCTGAACACCGACTGGGCGGGTCAGGCGCAGTGGGCGACCCGCAGCCTCGTCAGCGTGCTCTACGGCGAGACCTGGGGCGGCGAGCGCGTCTTCGAATTGCTGCAGCAGCTCGTGCACGCGCCCGAGGAGAACATCGACGTCCTCGAGATGCTGGCGATCTGCCTCTCGATCGGTTTCGTGGGCAAGTACCGGGTCATGGAGGACGGCCAGAACCTCCTCAACCGGCTGCGGGCCGAGCTCTACCGCATCATCCGGCGTGTCCGGGGCTCTTACGAGCGCGACCTCGCGCCGGCTTGGCGCGGGGTTGCGATCCCCTACGCCGCGCCCCCCAGCGCCCTGCGCTTCTGGATTCCGATCCTGTGCGCCCTGGTGCTGCTGGCGGGCTTCTACGTCGTGCTGCGCCTCAGCCTCGCCAGCCGCGTGGACATCGCGCTCCAGCGGATCGTCGCCCTCGTGCCGACCATGCCCGTCACCCTGGCCAAGCCGGACCTGCCCGCCGTCCTGAAGAAGCCGGTTCCGCTGACCCAGGTGCAGCGCATCTCCGCGATCCTGCAACGCGACATCGCCGATCGCCGCGTGGAGGTGGTGGGCACGCCGACCATCGTGGCGGTCCGCCTGCCCGCAGCCTCCTTCCCGTCCGCGAGCGCGGCGCTGCCCGCGAGCGACGCACCCCTGATCGAGCGGATCGCCACGGCCCTGAACCGCGAACCCGGTCAGATCCTGGTGACGGGTTACACGGACAACATCCCCGCCGTGGCCACCAGCCTGATCCGGAGCAACCTCGAGCTCTCGAAGGCGCGGGCCACGTCGGTGGCGGCGATGCTCAAGCCCTACCTGTCGGACCCGAACCGCATCGGCGTCGCGGGCCGCGGCGAGGACGATCCGATCGCCCCGAACACGACCCCAGAGGGGCGAGCCCGCAACCGTCGCGTCGAGATGCAGATCCCGGCCGAGGAGAGCCTCGCGGAACGGAGCGCGCCGTCCGGTGCCGGTGGGGCCGAGCGTCCCCCGATCTCCGCGACGGGGCGGTGATGAGGTCCGCCTTCCTGATGGGGCGCCGCGCCGCGGACGAACCGGGCTGGCGCGACGAGGCCTCGCAGATCCTCAAAGCCTTCCGGGACCGGCGCCTTGGCGGCCGCCGCGCCGGGGCCAGGATCCCGGCCTACCTGGTCATCGGCCCGCCCGGAATGGGCAAGTCGGCCCTGATCGCGCGGTCCGGACTCCGCCTCGATCCGCCCCTCGAGGTCCCCTCCTCCCACTGGTGGATCGGCGAGGACGCCCTGTTCATCGAGGTCGCGGGCGAGGCGGAGCGGGACGGGCGGCACCCGGTCCTTCCGCTGCTGCGCGCCCTGCGCACTACGGTGCCGGTCAGCGGCATAATCCTGGTCCTCAGCCCGGCCGACCTCACCCTCGCGGACATGGCGGAGCGGGTCGAGATGAGCGGGGCGATCACCCGGTTCATGGTCGCCTTCGAGGCGCGGTTCCACTACGCGCCGCCGGTCTACGTGGCCGTGTCGAAGCTCGACCTGACGCCGGGCTTCTCCGAGTTCTTCGACCGGCTCGAGCCGTCCGAGCGCGAGCAGCCCTGGGGCTTCACCCTCCCGGTGGAACTCGGCGACCGCGCGCGCATCGCGCAGGGTCCCGCCGCCGGGGGCGAGCCGCGCAGCGAGGCCGCGCGCGCGGGCGAACCCGCCGCCGGGGCGGCACCGGCGGCGCGGCCGCCGGAATCCGCGGATGTCGTCACCGCCTACAGGGCCGGGTTCGGCCGCCTCCTCGACAGCATCCGGGCCCGGGTGACCCAGTGGATCTCGCCCGAGACGGACCCGCTCCAGTGCGCGCGCATCGTCGGGTTCGGCGCGCAGGTCGCGGCCTTGGAGGCGATCCTCAAGCCGATCGTCGAGCCGCTGATGCCCGCCGGGGACCGACGCTGGGCCGGCGCCTGGCTGCGCGGCGTCTACCTGAGCAGCACGCAGCAGGACGCGCTGGCGATCGACGTCCTGCTGCCCGACATGGCCAAGCGCTTCGCCCTGCCGCGCTCGGGCACCCGCCCGCCGGATCTCGGCCTCGACGACGAGGCGCTGGGCTACTTCGTCGAGGGCATCTTCCGGCGCGTGATCCTGCCGGAGGCCGGCCTCGCGATGCAGCGTCACCCGGGCCTGCGAACGGCGACGATCCGCGGCTGGCTCCTCACGGCCGCCGCGATCGTGGTCTGTGCGGGCCTCGGCGCCACGAGCCTGCTCTCCTATCAGGACGGCGTAGCACGGCTCGCGGGCATCAACGCGGCGGTCGGCCCACTCGAATCCGGCCTGGCGGTGCGCGACCCCGCGGCGCTTCCGGCCGTCCTGACCGCCCTCGATGGCCTCGCCGCCCTCGGGGGCGATGGCGGGGCCGGCCGGGCGGCGGAGGGGCTGCCGGTGCTGTCCCTCGACCACTACGCGGCGTGGCTGGTCGCCCAGGGGATCGAGCCGCTCTACGCCCGCGCCCTCGTCAACAGCCTCGGTCCGCATCTCGGCTATCGCCTCGCCCGCGACCTCGTCCGGCTCGATGCCCCGAGTGCGGACCTGCGCACGGCGCTCGCCGCCGCCGACCGGACCGATGCGGGCGGCTATCGCCGATGGCTCGATGCCGGTGGGGGCGTGCCTGCCCTCGCGCCCGGCGCGCGCGCCGCTCTGGGACGCCACGGCCTCGCGGCCCTGCGCGACGATGCGGTTCCGGCGGCCGACAAGGCCTATGCCGACGTCGCGCGCGGCATCCTGGACGTCCGGGGGGAGAAGCCGTGAGCCTCCTCGACTTCGGGCGCAGCGATCCCCGCTGGCTCGTGCTGGTCCTGGCCCTGACGTCGCTGGCGACGATCGGGGGGGCGATCCTCGCGTGGTTCCTCCTGCCGCTCGTCGCCGTCGGGGACTGGCGGCCCTTCGAGGGCGAGGCGTCGCGCCTCGTCGTGATCCTCGCCATCCTGCTCCTCTGGGGCGGCCTGAACGCCTTCCTGCGCGCCCGCCAGAGCAGCGCCGACCGGGCGCGGCTCGATGCCCTGGATCGACAGGAATTCGAGGCCCGCGCCCGCGTCGACACCGCGCGGCAGGCGAGCGAGGCGGCCTATGCCGAGATCCGGGCCGCCGCGCGCCGGGCCTTCCGCAGCCTGCGCGGGCGCCGGCCGCTCGACATCCTGCGCCGCCGCGGCAGCGCGCTGCCCTGCTATCTCGTGATCGGGCCGCCGGGCTCGGGCAAGACCAGCATCCTCCAGGGCGCCGACCTCCGGCTGCACGCGAGCGCGCAGGAGGACGGCCTCGCCGATCCTGAGGCGGCCTGCCGGTTCGTCGTCGGCGAGGATGCGGTCTACGTGGACGTATCGGGCGCCCTCGCGTTTCCCGGCGCCGACCCGGCCGCGACCGGCCTGTGGCTCCGGCTCCTCGATCTTCTGCGGACGGTCCGGTCCGCCCAGCCGATCAACGGCGTCCTCCTCGTCATCGGCGCGACCGATCTCGCGGCGCTGGCCGAGGAGGACCGGGTCGAGATCGCCCGGACCCTGCGCACGCGCCTCGACGACATCGCGGGCCGCCTGCGGATCCGGGTCCCGGTCTACGTCGTTCTATCCAAGCTCGACCGGTTGCCGGGATTTGCCGAGTTCTTCGAGCCGTTCGGGTCGGCCGAACGCGAGCAGGTCTGGGGCGTCCCCCTGACGCCGCTCGACGCGGCCTCCGCCCGGGAAGCAGTGCGGCTGCGGTTCGGGGCCGATTTCGACGATCTCGTGCGGCGTGCCTCGACGCGTCAGCTGAGCTTCTTCCACGCCGAGCCGGACGAGGCGCGCCGCATCCTGGCCTTCGAGTTTCCGATGCAGCTCGCGAGCCTGCGCGACCGGGTCATCGACTTCCTGGAGGAGGTGGCGCGGCCGAGCCGCTTCGACGTGCCGCCGGTCCTGCGCGGCGTCTTCCTCACCAGCGCCCTCCAAGACGGCAGCCGCACAGACACCGTCGGCGCCGCCCTGGCGCGCGGGTTCGGCTTCGACGGGACGCGCAGGACGGGGTCCGCGAGCCATCCGCGGCGGCGCCCCTACTTCCTCAAGCGCCTGTTCTCCGAGGTCATCCTGGGCGAGGCGGGAAGCGGCAGCCTCTCGGAGCGCGCCCGGCTCCGCCTGCGGTTGCGGACCTACGCGCTCCGGGGGGCCGCCGTGGCGATCTTCGGCCTCGGCGCGCTGCTGATCTGGTCCTCCTACCAGCGCTCCGGGCTTTACGTCACCGAGGTGACGGCCGCGGCCGACCTCGCGCGCACGAGCCTTTCGCGCCTCGAACCCGGTGGCGAGGCTCGCAGCTTCGGTCCGATCCTCGCGGCCCTGAACGATCTGGCGGCGCTCGATGCCGCGGCGGGAGCGCCGATGCCGGATGGCTTCGACGACGCGCGCACGATCCGGACGGCGGCCGACACGGCCTACCGGGCGGGCCTGACCAACCTGCTGCTGCCGCCGCTGATGCGCGCCCTCGAGGCACGCCTGGCCGCGCCGCAGAACCCGGCCGCCCTCCGCTTCCAGAGCCTCAAGCTCTACCTCCTCCTCGGCGACGCGAAGCGTCCGCCGACGGGGCTGATGGCCGATCTCGGTCCCGGGCTCGCGGCGGCCTGGCTCGGCCCCGGCGATGACCCGGTTTCGATCCAGCAGACGGTCGGCCACCTCATCGCCGCCACCCCCATGGCGGCCCAGCCCCTCGATGCCGACCTCGTCGCCCAGGCCCGCCGCAGGCTCGACGGGATTGCCGCCGCGCAGATCGGATACGAAGCGCTGCGCCAGCAGCCGGCCCTGCAGGCCCTGCGCCCGTGGCGGCCCCTCGATCACGCCGGCAGCCTCGGCCCGCGCGCCATCGCCCTGACCTCCGGCGTCTCGCTGGCCGAGGGCGTGCCGGGCGTGTTCACCGCCGCGGGCCTTGCCGCCGCCACCGCCGCGGCGGGCCAGATCGCCGAGGGTCTGGCCACGGATGCCTGGGTGTTCGGCCCGAACGCCGCCGACCGGCCGAACCTCAGCACCCGCGCCCTCCAGGCCGGGATCCTCGATCTCTACCGCGCCGACTACGTGCGGGCCTGGGAATCCCTGCTCTCGGATCTCACGGTGCCGCCGGTGCCGACCGCGGCGGCCGGGGCCGAGCTGATCGCGATCCTCAACGGACCGACCTCCCCCATCGTGCAGCTGCTCACCGCCGTGGTGGCGGAGACGAATTCCGACCGGGAGGTCACGGACGGCATCGCGCAGGGCCTCAAGACCCAGGCCCAGGCCCAGGCGACCGCCGTGGCCGGCGCGGCGATCACGGGCGCGGCGATGCAGCGGGCCTCCCTGGCCGCCCTGATCTCCGGGCCCCGTCAGCTCATCGCGCGCCAGTTCGCCGGCCTCCGGGACGCGGTAACGCGACCGAAGGAGGAACAGGATTCCAACGTCGACACCGTGCTCAAGGGGCTCGACCCCCTCTACCGCCAGCTCCTGCTCGTCGCGGCCGGCGCCCCGCAGCCGGACCTGCCGCCCACGGGAACCGGAGCCGCGCTCATGCAGGCGGCGATCAACAGGCTGCCGATTTCGATCCGCGCCTACTTCACCCGGCTGACGAACGAGAGCGCCGCCCTCGTGAAGTGGGACGTGCGGGGCCGGGCGGCGCAGAGCTGGGCGGCCACCGTACGGCCGGTCTGCGAGGCGACGACGGGCAACACCTTCCCGTTCGACCTGCGCGCGTCGCGAGAGGTGCCGCTCGGCGAGTTCACCCGCCTGTTCGCGCCCAACGGCCTCATCGCCAATTTCCGGCGCACCCAACTGGCGAACCTCGTCGACACCAGCAGCCAGCCCTGGCGCTGGCGCGACAGCCGCGCCCAGCCCTCCGACCCGCCGGACCCGACGCTCGCGATGTTCGAGCGCGCCGAGGCGATCACCGCGGCCTTCTTCGCCGAGGGCGACCGCCTCGGCGTCCGGTTCACCCTCGAGCCCGTCCGCCTCGACGCCAAGGCCGACCTGCTCCAGTTCGACATCGGTGGCCCGAGCTTCACTTACGCTCACGGACCCGAGACCACCTTCACGGGGCAGTGGCCGCCGGCGATCCCCAACGCGCCCGCGACGCTCTCCCTGCGCCCGGAGGTCGACGGGATGACGAACGCCCTGGTCGGCGAGGGCCAGTGGGGCCTGTTCCGCCTGGTCTCGCAGGGGAAGGTGGCGTGGACGCCGGATGCGATGCTGCTCACCTTCGCACTCGGCCGGCGCCAGGCCCGCCTGCGCCTCGCCACACCGACCCTGCGCAACCCGTTCGACCTGCGCCAGACGACCGGCTTCAAGTGCCCAGAGTTCTGAGGGGCCGTCCCGGCCGGCGCCGGACCGTTCTCCACCGGCGGCGGCGCGCGATGAGGGAATGAGGCGAGATGACGCAATGACGTGGCCCTGCCTGACATCCGGCGCCCGGCGGACGGGCCTGCTCCTCGCGCTGGCACTCGGCGCGGGGGCGCCGGCCGGGGCGGACGATTTCGTCGATGTGCTGGCGAGCAAGGTCTGGGTGCGCAAGGGCGGGCTCTCCTGCGGCAGCGCCGCCGACGCGATCACCGGTGCCACCGGCTTCTTCTCGAGTTGCGTCCGCCTGCCGATCGCGATGCAGGTCAAGCTGATCGACACCCCGGAGCCGATGACGCAGGTCTATCAGATGCGCGTGCTGGTCGCCGGCGAGCCGCCGAAGACGGCCTGGTTCAGCCGCGACAGTCTCACGAACCGTCCGAAGCCGTCGGAATTCGTACCTGATCCCTGACGTGCCCTGCGCGCCGCTCGCGAAAGTTGATCGGTGCGTTTCCGGTCTGCGCCGAGGCGATGGAGTGGGGTTCATGCCGGGGCGACGGGCCGGGTCGGCGATCGCTTCCTGGAGGAGCGAGGGGTGGGACGTCCCTTAGGCCAGGACCCGCTCGAGCGGGTGATGAAGGCTGCGCGCCACCGTCGAGCGGACCGTCGCGGGGTTATGGCCGGCCATCGGACGCCGCGTCGAAACCGTGACGCTACGATTGCGCTAGATGTTTGATCTCGTGGTTTGATGGTGCGATCTTCACGTCGGCCTGGAGGGACGCGCTATGGGCCAGGTTCTTCACGGCAGCGCCACGACGACTAAGGCGATCCGTCCAGCGATCCAGCATAGTCAAGCGAGCCTGAGGGCGCTGTCGAAACGCTACGGGATCAACCAGAAGACAGTTGCAAAGTGGAGGCAGCGGACCTCGGTCGCCGACCAGCGCACGGGGCCTAAGGATCCGCGTTCGACGGTGCTGTCACCCGAGGACGAGGCAGTCGTCGTCGCTTTTCGCCGGCACACCCTGCTGCCACTGGATGACTGCCTCTACGCGCTCCAGGCGACGATCCCGCACCTGACCCGCTCATCGCTGCATGGCTGCCTGCAGCGTCACGGCATCAGACGATTGCCGGAGGTCGACGGCGACAAGCTCAAGCGTTCGCGCTTCAAGGTTTACCCGCTCGGCTACTTCCACATCGATCTGGCTGAGGTGCACACAGCGGAAGGCCGGCTTTACCTTCTCGTCGCCATCGACCGCACGACCAAGTTCGCCTTCGTTGAGCTCCATGAGAGGGCGACACGGCGGGTGGCGGGCGACTTCCTCCGCCATCTCATTGAGGCCGTGCTTACAAGGTGCACACGGTGCTCACCGACAATGGCACCCACTTCACCACACCCGCCAACGTTGCCTCGGCCGCCTCCATCATTAAGGAGGCAATCGCCGCTGGCGAGACCTTCCGAGCTCACAACTTCGAGTTCGCCTGCGCCCGCAATGATATCGACCATCGGCTGACCAAGCCGTGGCACCCCTGGACGAATGGGCAGGTCGAGCGGATGAACCGCACGATCAAGGACTCGACGGTCAAACGCTATCACTATGACAGCCACGCGCAGCTTCGTGCCCATCTGGCAGACTTCGTCAGCCCCTACAACTTCGCACGCCGCCTCAAGACACTCCGGGGTCTCACCCCCTACGAAGCCATCTGCAAAGCATGGTCCGCCGAGCCCGGTCGCTTCCGGTCAAACCCGCTCCATCAAATGCCGGGACCAAACATCTAACGTGCTCGCCGCAGGATACGAACCCGATCAAACCGAAGATTCTTCCGGGCCGTTTTCAAGCCGTTTGAAAAGCAAGGAAATGCCTGCTGAGTCATTGACGTAGCGGGATAGAACCTCGGCAGTCGAGAAATTTGAACTCCCGACCCATCGACCGACGACGGCATACTGTTTCGTCGATAGTCTTACCGCAATGGCGTGAGCCGAATCTATCGTCTCTGTTGTAAAAAGGATGCCGGAGCGGCAGCGACATGATTGTCGTCTCCTCCGGGCCGATCCCGCGGGGTGCGATACAGATCGCGGAGATCGATCCCCAGGCGGGCGCGGTGCGACGCGAGGGCCTCCGGCGGCAGGGCTTCGATCCAGGCGCGATGGGCGCCGTGGTCGGGCAACGGCTCCGCCTTCGCGGGCGCGGTTTCCCCAAGGGCCTCGTAGAAGGCGGCGTAGGGCGCGATACAATTCACGGTGGGGCAGTGGGTGCGGGCCGTGGCCAAACCCATTAGGTCCGCCCCTGCCTTGGCGACCCGGAAGAATACCCGGTCCGCGATGGGGCCGAGGGCTGCGGGCATCAGGGCCCAGGCCGCGCAGAGCCCGAAGGCCGCGGGCAGGAACAGGTAGCCGCTCGTCGCGACGAACGTCTCCGGGTCCTCGTCAGCGAGGGGCATCGGGGTCAGGTCCGGACGGAGGAACCGGCGCGATGCGGCGGCGAACCCGCACGCGTCCAACCCCATCGAAAGGGCCGCGACTAGACACCGTTCCACATGGTCGTCGTCGTACCAGTCGGCGGGGTTGAGGAGGCAGACGGCGGCATAGTCCGATGAGGCCGCGAGGAGTCCGCCGATCGACAGGGCGGCCCCCTGCCCTCCGCTCCCCCTAGGCCCGAGGCCGACGTGCCGCGCGACCGCCCCGTCCAGCCACGCCTGGGGAGATCCGGTCGCGACGAGGATATGGTCGGTGTGGAGGGTTTGGCGCTTCACCGACTCGAGGCAGCGTTGGAGCGTGTCGGGCGGCTCCGCGCCGTAGGGCGTGATCACGGCGATCCGGGGGGACCGGGCGTCCAGGGTCGCCAGCCACGGGGAGGCCTGCGCTTCAAGGCGGCCGTAGGCATGGTCGCGGTTCGCCCGCACCCGCGCGCGGGTTTCGGGATCGAGGTCCCGTCGTGCAAGGAGGACCGCGCAGGCGACGAGGCAATCAATGTCGCGACCGGCCCAGTAGGCGTTGACCGCGTATTCGTCGAGCAACCCCACCGTATAGGCAGCCGGGCGGAGGAAGAGGCCGGCATCCGGTTGGGGCCGGCCGAGACCCGGCGCCGCTACGGCGAGCCCGGCGGCGTGCTCGCCCCGCTCTCGGCAGATGCGCGCCGCGGCATGACGGGACTCGACCCGGTGGGGGATCGTGTCCGTCGCCCGGCCGAGCACCGCCAGCACCTCCCCGGTCGGCGCCCCCTGCCCCGCCATCAGCTCGCCAGCATTGAGCAGGCTCAAATAGACTTCCTCGTTCCACTGCCCGAGCTCGGCCCGGTGCCGATAGGCGGCGATGGCCCGTTCAGGCTGCCCGTCGTCCCGATAGGTCTGCGCCAGATAGAACGCGTACCGCGTGCGCAGCAGCGGATCCGCCTCCTCCGCGAGGGCCGCTTCAAGTAAGGCGGCGTCGCGGGCGAACTTGCCCGGACTGCGTGAGCGCGCCCCGTCCGCGCCGTAGCGGATGCCGACGCCCGCGGCGACGGCGCACGACCGTGCCGAGGGCGGGATGACGAGGTACTCGTGGAGGACCGACCGGTAGGCGAACGGCAACCGGTTCGAGAACAGTTGTGGGCGCCGGTAGACGGTCCCCCCATGCCGGATCTCGATCTCGTAGACATCCGCCCAGAGGCCCGCCTTGAAGGCCGCGGGGTCGCAGCCCGCATCGAAGACGAGGCAATCGTCGGCGTCGAGGACCAGGGCATAGTCGATCTCGCGGTACGCCCTCAGTGCCGCGAGGGCGGAGGTGCGGTTGGCGGCGAAATCGCGCCAGGGCTCCTCAATCACCGATCCGGACAGGCCGTGGCGGGCGAGGTAGACCCGCACTAGATCCGGCGTCCCGTCCTGGGACCCGGTATCGATCACCACGGCGGCGTCGATCAGGCCGCGGATGCTGTCGAGGCACCGCAGGATCACGGGGGACTCGTCCTTGACGATCATACTCACCGCGATCGTCGGCATGCGGACCCGTTCCGGCCTATGCGCAGCCCCTGCCCCGGGGCGAAACGAAGCCAGTCGGAAGCCTACGCTCATTCCGCATTGCGAGAAACTTGGCCTGCGATCACAGTCCCGGGGGAAGTTCACAGCTGCGGCGACGCGCCGCGCCCGGCGATATACAGTCTGTGGCGATATTCACACACCCGGTTCGAATCTGAAGAAAACGAATAAACGCAGCCGGACATTCCAGACAGTTCTGTATTTAAGCGCGTAATTATCTGTCGCGGCTACTCGGCAGCTGGCCGGGTGGGAGACGGCACGGGCGATCCATCGTGGCCTGGAACGGCGCAGAGAACGCTGGGGGAAGGTGGCGTATGGCCCATCGCCGATCCACGTGGCTGCTGACGACGGTCTTCGTCGGCGGAGCCCTGTCCACGTTCCTATTCAACCAGCCCGCGGCGTGGTCGGCGGGCCAAGCCGGTGCTCAAGGCACCCCGGACGGGACGGGTGGACAGGGTGGCGACGGCGGCATGGGCGGCGTTGGCGCCGATGGGGCGCAGGGCGACACGGCGGCCACGGGCGGCGCGGGCGACACCGGCGGGCCGGGCGGCACCGGCGGCGCCGGAACACGCACCGACGCGGTCACCTACACCAATACGGGAACCGCCGCGGGCGGCGCGGGCGGGGTCGGGGGAGCCGGTGGCGCGGGCGGCCAGGGCGGCGGCGGATCGGACGGCGGCGACAGCGCCCCGCCGTCGGACGCCGGCATCGGCGGAATCGGAGGCGACGGCGGCAGCGGAGGAACCGGCGGAACCGGTCTCCAGGTCAGCGGCGCAGGCACCCACGGCAACACTGGCACAATCCAGGGTGGCCAGGGTGGCCAAGGGGGAAATGGTGGCCAGGGCGGCACCGGAGGCGACGGCTACCAGAGCTCCTTCGCAACGGGAGGCGCCGGGGGAACCGGCGGAGGCGGCGGCGCGGCCGGCAACGGCGGCTTCGGGGGCACGGGGCTTCAGGTCCTCGGCGGTGACGGCTTCACCAATTCCGGCGCCATCGCGGGCGGGACCGGCGGAGTGGCCGGTGCTGCTGGAGCGGGCGGCTTCGGCGGCGCGGGCGGCTCCGGTGCCTCCGGTTCGGGCCCGTTCGGGGCGACGGGACCGGATGGCGCTGCCGGCCTCGGCGGCACGGGCGGGACTGGCACTTTCCTAGCGGGGGCGGGTACCTTCACGAACACCGCGGGGGGAAGCGTCACCGGCGGGGCGGGTGGCGCAGGCGGAGGTGCCGGCGGCATCGGGTTCTACGCCCCGGCCGGCAGGGCGCTCATCAACGTCGGAACGATCACCGGCGGCGTCGGCGGAGACGGCTCGGCCGGGGCGGCGGCTCCCCCAGTCTACACCAACGCGACTTCCGGACTTGCCGGCGGTCAAGGCGGGAACGGAAGCGCGGGCGGGATCGGGGCTGCGCCTGTCAATGCGACGACCTTCGGCAACAGCGGCACGATCACGGGCGGCGCGGGCGGGGCCGGCGGCGCGGGTGGCGACGGCGGGCCGGTCTACTACGACGGCGAAGCCCTGTTCGGGACGCCCGGTAGCTCGGGCGGCAATGGCGGCAATGGCGGCAATGGCGGCAACGGCGCGGCGGGGCTCTCCGTCACGGGGGGCAGCGCGCTGCGCAACGACCAGACCATTCAGGGCGGCACGGGCGGCAACGGCGGCCAAGGTGGAGCCGGTGCCGACGGCGGGATTTCGTTCGGACCCGGTGGCGCGGGGGGAGCGGGCGGCAACGGCGGCCGTGGCGGCGCGGGCGGCGCCGGGCTTCTGCTGTCCGGCCCAGGCTTCACCAATACCAGCACCATCCTCGGCGGCCAGGGCGGTGCTGCCGGCGCCGGCGGGGCCGGGGGCTTCGGCGCCGCCGGCGCCAGCGGTTTCGAAGGCCCCAGCGGCGCGACGGGAGCCGACGGCAGTGCAGGCCTCGACGGGGTTGGGGGAACGGGCGGGACCGGTGTCGTCCTGTCCGGGGCGAGCGGCTTCACGAACTTGGCGACGGGCCGCATACAGGGCGGTGCCGGCGGGGACGGCGGCGGCGCGGGAGGCATCGGGATCTACGCGCCCGACGGCGGCACCCTCAGCAACCTGGGCACGATCGTCGGCGGGGCCGGCTCGACGGGCGCCGCCGGCTATGCCGGATCGGCGGTCGTGGGCGCGAACCTCGACGTCATCAACGGCGGAACGATCGGCATCGGCGCCGGCGGCACCGCGCCCGCCATCGCCTTCACCGGCGGCCTGAACAGCCTGACCCTGTATGCCGGCTCGGCGATCAACGGCACCGTGGTTGCCGCGAGCGCCGCGGACCGGTTCATCCTCGGCGGCTCCGCCGACGGGACGTTCTCCGTAGCGGCGATTGGCTCGCAGTATCAGAGCTTCGGCATCTTCCAGAAGACGGGCTCGAGCACCTGGACCCTGACGGACACGACGGCGGCGGTCACGCCGTGGCAGATCCTAGGGGGGACCCTCTCGATCTCCTCGGATGGAAACCTCGGCGCCGCGTCCGGCGGCGTCCTGCTGGATGGCGGCATCCTTCGGGCGACGGCGACCCTGGGAACGGCCCGGACCTTCACCCTCGGCACGTCGGGGGGGACGATCCAGACGAATCAGGACGTCACGCTTACGGCGGTCGGCGTCTTCGTCGGATCCGGTGGCCTGACGAAGGGCGGCCCGGGAACGCTGACCCTCTCGGGCGCCAACAGCTATACCGGGCCGACCCTCGTCCAGGCGGGGACCCTGGCGGGCGGGGCGGCGAATGCCTTCTCGGCGGCGTCTGCCTTCACCGTGGCCGGTGGGGCGGTCCTCGATCTCGGCGGCTTCGGCCAGACCATCGCCTCGCTGGCGGGAAGCGGGCGCGTCAGCAACAACGGCGCCCAGGCCGTGAGCCTGACCACGGGTGGCGGCAACAGCTCGACCACCTTTGCCGGCGTCTTTGCCGATGGCACCTCGGCGCTCGGCCTGACCAAGGCCGGCACCGGCACCTTCACCCTGGCGGGCGCCAACAGCTACGGCGGCGGCACCCTGGTCGCCGGCGGCACCCTCGTCCTGACCAATCCGCAGGCGGCCGGGACCGGCGCCATCGCGATGGACGAAGGCACCCGCCTCGCCTTTCTCGGCAGCGGCTACACCCTGCAGAACGCCATCCGCTTCACCGGGCAGACGGACCCCACGATCGATTCTGGTCCGGGGACGATCGGTCTGGCCGGAACGATCTCGGGGCCGGGCTCCCTCGAAAAGGCCGGTTCGGGGACGTTATCGATCCTCGGGAACGCGACCTATACCGGCTCCACGCTGGTCTCCGCCGGCATCCTGCAGGTCGATGGATCCATCGCCTCATCTCCCCTCACCACGGTCGCGCCCGACGCGGGGTTGAGCGGGACCGGTCGCCTCGGGGCCCTGTCCGTCCAGTCCGGCGGCTTCGTGGCGCCGGGCAACGCGGCCAACCCGACCGGCACGCTGACCGCCGAGGGGCCCGTCGCCTTCGGGGCGGGCTCGGCCCTGGCGACAACCGTCGCCCAGACGGCGGCGAGCCGCCTCGTGACTCCGCTCACGGCGAGCATCGCACCGGGAGGCATCCTCCAGATCACCCCCACCGCCGCCGTCTACACGACCCCGATCCGCCTACCGATCCTCGTGGCCAGCAGCGGGCTGACCGGCCAGTTCACGAGCGTGACCTACACCGCGCCCATCCGGGGCCTGCAACCGACGGTCGGCTACGATGCGAACGAAGCCTACATCCAATTCGGTGACACGACCCCGACGCCCGCGGCGCCGACCCAGGACCTGACCAGCGCGATCACCTCGGCCCAGGCCCTCGCCCGCGACCGGATCGGCGCCTTCGTGACGCAACGGATGCTCGGCAGCGTCCTGACCGGCTTTAACCAGCAAATCAGTTGCGGCAGCTGCTTCAGCGGTTTTGGACTGGCCGGATCCTACAGCGTCGGCGCGCAGGGGCGCCGCGCCCTCAACGACGAGCTCATTGCCATCGGCGGCTTCGCCTATTCGGGCTACGACAGCGGGAAAGTCCACGTGTCCGGCGCGCCGATCTTCGCTGGCCTCCTGCGCTACGATCCGGCCGGTCTCGGCTCGGCGCGGCCCTTCGTCGATGTCGGCGGTCTCTTCGCCCCGAGCCAAGTCACCACCTATGACCGGACGTACACGTTCGGGGACATGCTCGGTAGCGGTGTCGGCCGCACCTCGAACATCGGGGGGTCGGTTTTCGGGCGCGTCGGCTACGTCGCCCGCTTGACGCCACGCGACGAAATCGCGGGCGCCGTCGAATACAGCCGGGGCTGGCAGTATGTCGGCGCCTATACCGAATCCCAGCTGGTGCCCAACCCCTACCCGCTCGTGAACAACGGCGGGACCGACGTCATCAACATCGCCAAGATCGGCGGCCAGTACACGCACTTGTTCGGGACCTCGATCGAGGGACAGGTGAACCTCGGCGTCTCCCACGGCTTCGGCTTGACGAGCGGCCTGAACGGCACGGTGGCGGGCGTGGCCTTCCCGACGCCGCTCGGTTCCTACACCTGGGCGGAATACGGTGCCCGGGTCAGCTACCGGGTGAAGCAGGACTTGGCCCTCGATGCGTTCATCCTCGGAACGCTGGGGCCGCGGCCGATCGGCGATACGATCCACGGCGGCGCCTCGGTCCGTTACGCGTTTTGATGGGAGGGCGCGGATGCGGCCGACCATGAGGCTCCCCCGCGTAAGGAACTTCGGCCGCCGGATCGGGCCGGGCCGGGTGCTGGCGGCCTTGGTCCTCGCGGTGTTGATGGCGGTGCGGGTCTACGACCCGCCACCGGTCAAGGCGCTGCGGCTGCGCGTCTTCGATGCCTATCAGGTCCTCTCCCCTCGGGTTCCGCTGCCGGAGCGCCCGGTCGCCATCGTCGACATCGACGAGGCGAGCCTCGCCGCCTTCGGCCAGTGGCCGTGGTCGCGCACGCGGCTCGCCGCCCTGTGCGAGAAGCTCCGCGATGCCGGCACGGCGGTCGTCGCCTTCGATGTCGTCTTCAGCGAACCGGACCGGCTGTCGCCCCCGCTCCTTGCGACGACCTTGCCGAACCTGAACGAGGCGGCGCGGGCCGACTTGCGGGCGCAGCCCGACAGCGATGCCGTGTTCGCGCAGGCGATCAAGACCCTGCCTGCGGTTCTCGGCCAAACCGCATCGGGCTCGCCCTTCCCGTGGACCGGCGACACGCCGCCGCCCCAGACCGGGATCGCCGTGGTGGGGACGGATTCCGACCCGACCACGGCGCTGATCGGCTTCCCCGGCCTGATCCGCAACCTGCCGATCCTGGAGAACGCCGCTGCCGGGCGGGGTGTCTTCATGATCAGCCCGGAGCGGGACGGCGTCGTGCGGCGGGTGCCGATGGTTGTGCGGGCGGAAGGGGCGGTCGTGCCGACCCTGAGCCTCGATGTCCTGCGCGTCCTGACCCAGGCAGACAGCATCCTCGTCCGGACTGATTAGCAGGGCGTCGTCTCGATCCACCTGCCCGTTTTCGTGCTGCCGACCGATCCGCGCGGGCAGATCTGGGTGCGCTTTGGCCCCCACGATGCCGGCCTGTACGTGTCCGCCCGGGGCCTCCTGGCCGGGATCGTCCCGCCCGAGCGCCTTAAAGACAAGATCGTCCTAATCGGGACATCCGCCGTCGGCCTTCTGGATAACCGCACGACGCCAATCGACCGGTCCATGCCGAGCGTCGAGGTTCATGCTCAGCTTCTCGAAAATCTCATGACCGGCACCACCCTCACCCTGCCCATCGGCGCGATCCTCGTCGAACTCGCCGTCGCGGCGGCCGTGTCGGTGGGTATCATCGTGTTCGCCCCCATCCTGGGCGCCCTCACGCTGCTGATTCTCGACGGACTGGTGGCCGCCGGACTCACCTGCGTCTCGTGGTATCGCTTCACCGCCGAGGGCGCGCTGTTCGATGCCACCTTCCCCCTGGCCACGACCTTCCTGATCTATCTGGTCTTGGTCTTCAGCAACTATTTCCGGGAGCAGGCGGGCCGCAACCGCATTCGCGCCGCCTTCGGGCGCTACCTGTCCCCGGCCCTCGTCGAGCAACTCGCCCATTCGCCGGACAGGCTACGCCTCGGCGGCGAGGCGCGGCGGCTGACGATCATGTTCTCGGACGTGCGCGGCTTCACGACCATCTCGGAATTCTACAAGACCGATCCCACGGGTCTCACGGCCCTCATGAACCGCTTCCTACACCGCTCACGAACGCGATACTCGAGCGGAAGGGCACGATTGACAAGTATATGGGCGATGCAATCATGGCGCTCTGGAACGCCCCGCTCGACGACGCGGCGCGTGAGGCGAACGCCGCCGCCGCTGCCCTCGACATGCTCGCGCGGATGGATGCCCTGAACGAGGCCCGCCAAATTAAGGCGGAATCAGGCGGGTACCCGGTGCTTCCCCTCGATGTCGGCATCGGCATCAACACCGGCCCCTGCGTCGTCGGCAACATGGGCTCCGATCTGCGCTTCGAATATTCCGTCCTGGGCGATTCCGTGAACCTCGCCTCGCGGCTTGAAGGGCAATCCAAGTATTACGGCGTGAAGATCATCCTCGGGGCGCAGACCGCGCAGTCCATTCGGGCCCGCTACGCCGTCCTGGAGATCGACCTGATCCAGGTGAAGGGGAAGACGCAGCCCGAGCGCATCTCGACCCTGGTCGGTGACCAGGACTGCGCTGCGTCCCCCCGGTTCGCGGCCCTCTCGGCACACCATGAGATAATGGTGGAAGCGTATCGGGCCCGGCGCTGGGACGAGGCCCACGCCAAGGCGGAGGAATGCCGGACCCTCCGAGCAGGCTTGCGGATCGATGGTGTGTACCGGCTCTACCTGGAGCGGATTCGGGACTTCCGCCTGGAGCCGCCGCCGCCAGAGTGGACCGGCATCTATGTCGCCCTCAGCAAGTAGGCGCGAAAGCCCGCCCGGGGCGGCCGCGGGAGCCGTCGTCACCGGTCGGAGGGTGCGGGGACTTGATCCGGCCGCTATCGCGTTTCCCGAATATTAAGTTGCTGCATGAAATGCCCGGGATATTTCTCTAATTCGAACATGGACTATGACTTAAAAAGCACAGCTTCCATGATAGTCCGATCGACCACGCTCTTAGTGGTTTTCGCGTATTCCCGGCGGATGGCGCGCAAGCGGAAGTGAGTGCAATAAAGACCGGGATAGGACCGGCAGTCTGGGGCTGAATGCAGCATGGCGCGCACATTTCGTATCGCGGGCTTGACCGTCCTGCCCCTCGGCCTCCTCGGTCTGAGCACCTGGGCGGCGGACCAGCATCCGGAGCGGGCGTCGTTCGCGTTGGCGCCGAAGCCGGCCACCAGCATCGTCGCCCGCGGCCGGATCGAGCCCCGGACTGGCGTGATCGCGATTAGCGGCCCACCCGAGAGCATGAGCACGGTGGCCATCGTCGACAAGATCCTCGTGGAGCAGGGCAGCACTGTGGAGCCCGGGCAGGTCGTGGCGGTCATCAACGGCTACGAACTCGCCCAGGCCGATTACGAGGTCGCGAAGGCGAACCTGCGGGTCGCGCAGTTACAGCGGGACCAGTTGCTGGCGGGCGTCGGGAAGGTCGCCGAGATCGATGCGCAGAGAAACGCCCTTGCAGCTCGGCGCGCGCAGTTGCTGAAGGCCGAGAAGGACTTGAGCCGCGCGTCAATGCTGGTCGAGAAGAATGCCGTCTCGATTCAGCTGCTCGACGCACAGAAGGCGACCTTCGACCAGCTTACCCAGGAGGTCGCCCAAGGCCAGAACACCATCAAGGCGCTCTCGGAGGTGAGGCCGGTGGACGATGCCCTCGCCACGGGGCAGGTGGCGGTGGCCGAAGCGAACGTGACCCGCGCCAAGAAGGCGATGGAACGCCTCCGGATCCGGGCCCGCCAGTCGGGGACCGTTCTCTCCATCCAGACCCATAGCGGGGAGATGATCTCCGGCGACGGCATCATGCGGGTCGGTGATCTCGCACATCTCGTCGTGGTCGCGGAAGTTGACCAGGGCGGCATCGGCGGCATCCGCCCCGGGATGAGCGCGACGGTCAGCCTCTCGTCGCTGGCGGAGCCCGTCGCCGGCAAGGTGAGCCGCATCGCCCACGAGACCTACCGCCAGAGGCGCCCGTCTTCGGACATCCTCGTCGGACGCGATGCGAAGATCGTTGAGGTCGAGGTCACGCCGGATCGGCCCCTTCCCGAGGTCATCGGCGCGGAAGTCACGGTGCGGTTCGATGCATCGCCCGCCACATGACGACGCGCAAACGCGCAGGCGCCTTCGTCCAACGGGCGGCCGCACGCCTCGCCTACCGGCAACTCACGCACCGCGGCGCCAAGCTCCTCGGCGCCCTCCTCGGCGTAATGGTAGCCGTGGTGTTGATGTTCACTCAGCTCGGCTTCAAGGGCGCGCTCTACGACAGCGGCGTGGCCATTGCGCAGGCGTTCGACGGCCAGATCGTCCTTACCTCGCCCGGGTTCAAGACGATGTCGTTCAACCCGCCGTGGATGTCGCGCAGCCTGCTCTACGATGCGCGCACGGTGCCGGGCGTGCGCTCGGCCGCGCCCCTCTATGCGAGCACGGTGCAAGTGGCCAACCCGTCCGACGGCAACTTCCTCACGACGTGGCTCTACGCCTTCGCGCCCGATCAGCCCGTCTTCACCCTGCCGGAGGTCAATGAGGCGATCCCGAGGATCACCCTGCCGCAGACCGCGATCATCGATCGCCGCTCCCGCTACGAACTCGGCCGGGTCGCGGACCAGTTCATCAGGTCCGGCGACCTCGACCTAGTGCTGCCGGCTCCCGCAGCCGCGACGCAGTTCGTGTTCCACATCGCCGGCTCCTTCGCGGTCGGCCCGACAATCAGCGCCGACGGCAACATCATCACCTCGGACCTGAATTTCTTCCGGTACTTGCGCGTCCCCCTGGACCGGGTCTCGATGGGTATCGTCAAAGTAGAGGTGGGCGCCGATCCCGAGGTGGTCAAGGCAGCCCTCGCGCGGCGGCTAGGGCCGAATGCCCGGGTGTTCCTGAAGCCTGAATTCATCGAGAACGAGATCGGCTTCTACGCCTTCCGCACCCCCATCGGCTTCATCTTCAATATCGGTCTCGCGGTCGGAATCTTTGTCGGGATCGTGTTCATCTCGCAGGTGCTACACGGGATCATCAACGACAACATGCGGGAATACGCGGCGCTACGAGCCATCGGCTACGGGCAATCCTTTTTCGTCTACCTTGTCGCCTACATCGCGGTGGCCCTCGCCGTGGCCACCTACTTCCCATCGATCCTGATCACGCTGGTGATCTACAGCGTGGCCGCCTCGGTGACGAAGTTGCCCCTCGACCTGAAGACGCAGTACCTCGCGATGGTGCTTGCGATCGTGGTGGCGATGGGGCTGACGGCGGCCATGTTCAGCACCAAGAAGCTCAAGCGTGCCGACCCCGTAGATCTATTTTAGGAAGTTTCCGTAATCAGTGAGTTACGAAAAAAATTTCATTCCATTGTCCTTGCTGCACCTTATGACGCCAAACCGGTATCTACTTCGGCGGAAAAAGCTCCAGAGCCGCGAATGCACGCCGTAATTCCACCGGCCCTGCGCCGACCCGACGCCCCGGCCGCCGAGGATCTCGCGACGGCGATCGGCCTGTCGCACTGCTTCGGCACGGGCGATACGCGCACGCAGATCCTGACCGACATCACAATCAGCATCCCGCCGGGTCAGCTTGTGATCATGACCGGCCCGTCCGGATCGGGGAAGACGACGCTCCTCACCTTGCTCGGTGCCTTGCGCAGCGGTCAATCGGGCGTGCTGACGGTGCTCGGGCGGCACGTCACCGGCCTCGGGGACGCGGGCCTGATCGAGTTGAGACGCAGCATCGGCTTCATCTTCCAGCTGCACAACCTTCTGGACTCGCTCACCGCCATCGAGAACGTGATGATGGCCGCGCAGATCCAAGCGGGGCCGACACCAGAGGCCCAGGCCCGCGCGGCCTACCTCCTCGAACGGGTCGGCCTCGGCCAGCGTATGCGGAATAAGCCGAGCGCCCTCTCGGGGGGGCAGCGGCAGCGTGTGGCGGTGGCCCGCGCCCTCGTGAACGCCCCCCGCCTCGTCCTCGCGGACGAGCCCACGGCCGCCCTTGACGCGGCTTCCAGCCACGAGGTCGTATCCTTGCTTCAGGAGCACATCGCCGGCACCGGAGCCTCGTGCCTGATGGTGACGCACGACAACCGTGTGCTCGACAAGGCCGACCGCATCGTCTCCCTCGTCGATGGCCGGATCGTCTCCGATGTGATGGTCCGCGAACAGGTCATCGTTTGCGAGATGCTCGCGAAGATCGAGTTCTTCGGCGCCTTGAGCCCGGGTGAACTCAGCCAAGTCGCCGAGAAGATGGAGCGGCGGCGATACCGGACGGGCGACGTATTGATCCGGCAGGGCGAGATCGGCGAGCACTTCTACCTAATCCGCACGGGCGCCGTCGATATTCACGTGGCGGGGCCGGAGGGCGACGCGATCGTGGCGACGCTCGGCCCCGGCCGGTACTTCGGCGAACGCGCCCTCATCACCGGCGAGGTGCGCAACGCGACCATCGTCGGCGGAGACGAGGGCTATGTGCACGTTCTCGACAAGACGACCTTCGAGGTGGCTCTCGCCTCGGCCCCGACCCTCCAGCAGCAGATCAGGAATACGTATTTCTCCCGCCAGTGACCGAGGCCGCACCGGCCTATTCAGCCGAAATGAGGTCATCGCCGATCACGGCCGTGGACTCCGCGTCGGCATATTCTGCCAAGACGAAAGATCCCCCCATGAGACGAGGACGCAAGATATATCCCAATTTCAATCGGGCAGAGGCCTGATGGAAAACGTCGTGCGAGTTTGCTGTTCCGCCGCCGTGGCTAGAGGCTGTTATGGACCCGTGGTGTTGGGATTCCAGATTAAGAGGCATGACCACTTCGCGCAGATCCTACCCGTCCGACGTCTCCGATGATGAATGGGCGCTGGTCGCCCCTTACCTGACGCTGCTGCGCGAAGACGCAGGGCAGCGTGAGCATTCGCTCCGCGAGGTGTTCAACGGATTGCGCTACGTCGTGAAGACGGGCGCGCCGTGGCGGTGGATGCCCAACGACCTCCCGCCCTGGGAAGCCGTCTACCAGCAGACCCAGCGCTGGTTGGCAGCGGGCTGCTTCGAGCAACTCGCCGACGATCTGCGGGCACTGCTGCGTATGGCTTCTGGCCGCAGCCCGGAGCCGAGCTCCGCCATCCTCGACAGCCGAACCCTGCGCTCGACGCCCGAGAACGGCGAGCGGGCCGGCTACGATGGAGCCAAGCGCAAGAAAGGTTCGAAGGTCCACCTGGCCGTCGACACGCTGGGCCATCTCCTGGCCCTGCACGTCACGCCCTCCGATGCGCACGACCGCGCCCAGGTCGGACGTCTGGCCGAGGCCAAGCCGCCACCGGTGACACCGTCGATCTCGCCTACGTCGATCAGGGCTACACCGGCGAGAAACCGGCCACGTCCGCCCGCGAGCACGGCATCGAACTCGAGGTCGTCAGACTGCCCGAGGCCAAGCGCGGCTTCGTCCTGCTGCCGCGACGCTGGGTGGTGGAGCGCTCCTTCGCCCTGGGCGACCCGCTTCCGTCGTCTCGTCAAAAACTACCGAACGCTATCCCAGCACGCTCGCAGTTCTCCACATCGTCGCCTTCGTCTGCCTCATGCTCAAACAGGCCGCGCAACTCGCCGCAAGTTCATAACAGCCTCTAGCACTACCTGGGCACTTTACGGGGTCGTGCTGCGTTGTCTGCCCGAGGATGGCTCGGGGGCGGCGATGGATCGGGATCGCGATGGGACGGACGGGCTCGATACGTGGCTGGCGCCGTTTCTGGCGGTGATGGGCCGC